>WLND01000357.1 GCA_009726075.1 Actinomycetota bacterium | reverse complement strand
GGGGCCCTTCGGATGCATCCATTCGTCAACGATGCTCCCGGGGGTGGGATCGAACCACCGTTGACGGATTCAAAGTCCGCTGTCCTGCCGCTAGACGACCCGGGAAGGGCACCCTCGCTGATGGCATCGAAACGCCTACGAGCGCAGCGCTCAAGCCTAAGGCTCCCGATTCGATTGACCGGATCGGGCAGGTTACGTTACCGTAGGTTACGCGAGCGTAGGTAAGGCGGCGCTCACCTGATCCATCGATCAACGAGGAGTCCGCCCATGGCCACCGAACTGCAGACACGTCCGCCCGCCGAAACCGACCCGATCCTGCTCAGCGGAGCCCTGCGGATCATCATCGCCCTGTTTGTCATCATCCCGCTCGTCGCTGTCGCCGTCGCTATTCCAGTCGCCTGGGGAGGCTTCCTCGGCTGGAGCGACGTCGCGCTCGTCATTGGCTTCTGGGCATTGACCGCCCTCGGCATCACGATCGGCTTCCACCGTTTCTTCACCCACGGCTCGTTCAAGGCCCCTCGGGCCATCAAGATCCTGCTCGCCGTCGCCGGGTCGATGGCCCTCGAGGGCCCCATCACCCAGTGGGTCGCCGACCATCGCAAGCACCACAAGTTCTCGGACGACATCGGCGACCCGCACTCGCCTTGGCGCTTCGGCACCTCCAAGCGGGCCATCGCAAAGGGCCTGTACTTCGCCCACATGGGCTGGTTCTTCGACGAGCCGCAGTCGAGCGTCGCGACCTACGCCCCCGACATCGCCGCCGACAAGGATCTCGATCGCATCGCTCGCATGTTCCCGCTTCTCGTCATTGCCTCGATGGCCCTGCCCGCGATCATCGGCGGCCTGGTCACCTGGTCCTGGATGGGCGCCCTCACCGGCTTCTTCTGGGGCACGCTGTTCCGGATCGCCTTCGTCCACCATGTCACGTGGTCGATCAACTCGATCTGCCACGTGTTCGGCACCCGGCCGTTCACGTCACGCGACCTTTCGAGCAATGTCGCCTGGCTGGCCATCCCCTCGTTCGGGGAGTCCTGGCACAACCTGCACCACGTCGACCCCACGTCCGCACGGCATGGTGTGCTCCGAGGCCAGATCGACATCAGTGCGTCCCTCATCCGCGGTCTCGAGCGGCTCGGACTTGCCACCGATGTCCGTTGGCCCAAGCCCCTACGCCTCGCCGGCAAGCTGAAGGATCCGGCCATGGCACCGCGAGTACGCGGCTACGCAGCGGCCGTCCGGGCCAAGGCTGCTCTCGTCCCCGTGCCATCGACGTGAGTTCCATCGAACTCGGTGAACAGGACGACGACCCCCTCGAACCCCAACCCGACAACGTGACCGACCTGGCGAGCGCGCAGCGGCGCGATGCCCGGCGCCCGCCGCGCAACAGCCGGGTCCGCATGAGCGGCCAGGAGCGACGCGAACAGCTGCTCGATGTTGGCCGAAAGCTGTTTGCCGACAAGGGCTTTGAGGTTGTCACGGTCGAGGAGATCGCCGCCAAGGCTGGTGTCTCCAAGCCGGTGGTCTACGAGCACTTCGGCGGCAAGGAGGGCCTGTACGCGGTGCTCGTCGACCGCGAGATGAACCACCTGCTCGTATCGATCGGCGAGGCCCTCACTGGCGGCAGTCCGCGCGCGCTCCTCGAGCAGGCCGGGATGGCCCTGTTCGACTACATCGATGCGTACCCCGACGGCTTTCGGATCCTCGTCCGCGACTCCCCCGTGTCGCAGACAACCGGCTCGTTCGCCAGCCTCATCGTCGATGTCGCCGCTCAGGTCGAGCACCTGCTCGGCGCCGAATTCGCCGCCCACAAGCTCGATAAGAAGCTCGCCGGCATGTATTCGCAGATGCTCGTCGGCATGGTGGCCCTCACCGGCCAGTGGTGGCTGGACGTGAGAAAGCCGAAGAAGGAGGAGGTTGTCGCCCACCTGGTCAACCTCGCCTGGAACGGCCTGGCCGGCATGGAGCCCAAGCCAAAGCTCATCACCGCCAAGCACTAGCCCAACCCGACGAACCCCACCCCTCCCGGTCGTTTCATCCAGCAAGTGGGACAAACCGCAGAATCCGCGCCGAATCGGCCCCGATTCTGCAGGTTGTCCCACTCCTGGGTCACGTCTGAGATGCGGTCGGACGAGACCCCCGTGCTAGCTCCCGGTCATCGATAGCGCCCTGCGCCGCCGACGGACGAGCACGGCGACGAGCGTCAGGACTACGGCGAGTCCGATAACCGCAGCAGCGACCAGACCGCCCCGCGAGGCAGACTCACCTTGCGCATCCACTGAACCTCGTGGCAGCTCGGTCACCTGACCGGCAGTCGGTGCATCAGCTGCGGGTCTGCCGGCCTTGTCACCGGACGCATAGGTGAACATGATCGCCCCGACCACCGGGTGCCCGTCCCCGGACACGACCCGATAGGCAACCTGATAGCTACCGGCCGGAAGGCCACTCGGCCACGGCACCGTGATCGTTGGCCCGTCCGGCTGAACCCGCTGACTGGCAACCACATTGCCATCGGCGTCGTTGATCGAGACGCTGTCGACCTCGGGGATGAGCGCCTCATTGAAGGTGAGCACCACGCTCTGCGGCGCGGTCGTCAGCATGGCCCCGTCAGCGGGCGTCGTCGACACCAGCTGCGAGTGGGCGCTTGCCGGCGACGCCACGGCGAGGGATGCCCCCATGACAACGAGCAACCCGGCAACCCCGGCCACTCGGCGCCAGGTCATCCGGGATTCCGCCACCGTCGGCACCGTGGCCAACGTCACCGTGACCCCTGCGCTCGAATCGTCACCTGTCCTGACGGCATGACCATCTCAGAGCTCGATGTGATGAGCATGGCCCGCATGGTCCAAGCGCCGGCGAACGGCAGCACGCCTGACGCCTTTGCCGCAGACCCGTTTCCGGTCAGGCGCCAGATGATCGGCTCGGCCAGCGCATCACTCGTCCACGTCACCTCACCCGATCGCGCCTTGCTCACCATCGTGACGGTGAGCGGCCCGGCGATGTCGCCGCTGAGCGTCGTGGCAATCCGAGGCATCGTGGTGACTGGTGTGCGCTGCCCCCGGGGAGTCGCGGTCCCGATGG
>WLND01000356.1 GCA_009726075.1 Actinomycetota bacterium | reverse complement strand
TTCGGCGCACCCCCCGTGTCTCGTCGAACTGGCGACCGCTGCTCCTGCCCACTCTTGTGAAGGATCTGATCACTCATGGCAGACCCATGGCCGCATCTGCAGGTGGCGTCGAGCTACTCGCTGCAATACGGCACTGCAACCCCGCAGCGACTGATCGAGCGGGCAGCCGCTGACGGCCACGACATCATCGGGCTGACCGATCGCGACGGACTCTACGGAGCCGTCCAGTGGGTGCAAGCCTGCCAGCAGGCGGGTCTCGCCCCGGTTCTCGGCGCGGATCTCGCGGTCGGGCCGCTGCTGCCACGACCAAGCGCGACGGCGGGTCGTCGTACGCCGGCCCGCGGCGGACTGTGGGTCGACGAGCGCCGGCCTCGCATCGTGCTCCTCGCTCGGGGCCGCCGCGGCTGGGCATCGCTGTGCCGGGTGGTGTCCCTCGCTCACGGGGGCACTCATACCGAGCGTGGGCTGCCCTGGCTTCCGTGGTCGGCGCTTGCTGAGCACCGAGAAGGCCTCGTGGTGCTCCTCGGTTGGTCCTCGGAGGTTGCCGCGCATCTCGTGAACGGACGGCCGGCTCGAGCCGATGAGGCATTGCGAGCACTCCGCTCGCTCGCCGATCTTGACGTGCGGGTTGCGCTGACCAGCCATCGAACCGCCTCAGGGCACCGAGCATCGACCGTTGCGGCGGCACGGTTATGGCAGTGGGCGAATGGGCACCGGCTCCCAGTCGTGCTGGCACATGCGGTCCGGTATCTCGATCGTGGTGATGCGCGGGTTGCCGACGTGCTCGATGCAGCCAGGCTGCTGGTGCCATTGAACTCAAGGCGCGTCGAGCCGAACAATGGAGAAGCACACCTCAAGAGCCCTGCAGAGCTATCGGCGGTGGCTGATGAGATCGCAGCGGCAGCCGGATACCACCCGATGCCATTGCTGCGAAGCACGCGCGAGCTCGCCGAGGAGTGCGTCCTTGATCCAGCGGCAGACCTCGGGCTCGGCGAGGTCTTCGTTCCCGAGCTCGATGTGCTGCTCAACCGGCAGCAGCATGCTGATCCGGCCCACCTGGCGCAGGAGGCCGGCAGAATTCTGCAGCAGCAGTGCGCTGGTGCCGTCGATCGTGCCTACCCACGCCCAGCCGACCGCAAGGCGGCTGAGATCAGGCTGGTCGAAGAGTTGCGGACCATCAATGAACTCGGCTTCGCCGGCTATTTCCTCACTGTTGCCGAGGTCGTCGACCTGATCAAGGAGCGGGGGATCAGGGTCGCTGCTCGGGGCTCCGGGGCCGGCAGCCTGGTCAATCACCTCCTCGGTATCTCCGGAGTTGATCCGATCAGGCACGGGCTGCTCATGGAACGGTTCCTTTCGCCGCTTCGGCGGGTGCTCCCGGATATCGACATCGACGTCGAAGCCGCTCGCCGGCTGGAGGCCTACGACCTCATCTTCGATCGATTCGGGCCTGAGCGGGTGGCGTGCGTGTCGATGATGGAGACCTACCGCGTGCGGCATGCGGTGCGTGATGTCGGGGCCGCACTCGGCATGCCGCCGGCCGACATCGGATCCTTTGCCAAGGCCTTTCCGCATATCCGTGCTCGTGATGCTCGTGCAGCGCTGGCTGACCTGCCCGAGCTACGCAACTCCGGATTCGGGCGGCTCGCGGCTCGGGGTGAGCTCGACTCGTTCCTCGATCTCGTGGAGGCCCTCGACGGCCTGCCGCGGCATGTGGCAATGCACCCGTGCGGCGTCCTGCTCTCCGATGCGTCGCTGCTCGATCGCACCCCGGTCGAGCCGAGCGCCGCAGGCTATCCGATGAGTCAGTTCGACAAGGTCGATGTCGAGGAGATGGGCCTGCTCAAACTCGATGTGCTCGGCGTACGGATGCAGTCCTCGATGGCGCACGCACTCAAGGAGATCGAGAGGTCCACGGGGGAGCGCGTCGATCTCGACACCTCAGCGCTCGACGACGAGCCGACATTCGATCTCATTCGATCCACCCGCACCCTTGGCTGCTTTCAGATCGAGTCGCCGGGACAGCGCGAGCTCATTGGCAAGTTCGCCCCCGAGACCTTCGCGGACTTGATCATCGACATCTCGCTGTTCAGGCCGGGGCCGGTGAAATCCGACATGGTCACGCCGTTCCTGCGTGCGCGGCAGGGCTGGAATGAGCCGCGTTACCTCCATCCAGACCTGCGGTCGATCCTCGAGGAGACCTACGGCGTCGTTGTCTTCCACGAGCAGGTCATGCGCATCGTCGTGGCGATGACCGGCTGCTCGCTCGCCGAGGCAGACGAGACCCGGCGTTCGATGAACTCGCCCGACGGCATCGACGAGGTCAGGGTGTGGTTTTACCCCGCTGCGCTGCGCAGGGGGTACTCGCTCGCAGTCGTGGAGGAGGTCTGGGACGTCCTTCGGGCATTCGCCTCATTCGGATTCTGCAAGGCTCATGCGGCAGCCTTCGCGCTACCGACCTATCAGTCGGCCTGGCTGAAGGCCCATCATCCGGCGCCGTTCTACGCCGGCATTCTGACCCACGATCCGGGCATGTACCCGAAGCGGCTCATCCTCGACGACGCTCGCAATCATGGAGTGCGCATCCTCGGCCTCGACATCAATCAATCCATCGACGCATACCGGGTGGAGTCGTGCGCTGAGGGTGGCTGGGGTATTCGCCTGCCCTTTACTGACGTGAAGGGCATCAGCGAGCATGAGATCGGCAGCATGATCGCGGGCCAGCCGTATGCATCGCTCGCCGATGCCTGGCATCGCTCCGGAACAGCACGGCCGACCATCGAACGACTCGTTGTCGTCGGTGCATTCGACACGATCTACGGGTTCACCTCGCGTCGGCAGGTGCGTCGCCGCGACACCATCACCAGGCGCGATCTGCTGCTGCAGATCGCTGACCTTGCTCGCGGTGTGCGCAGTTCGGCCGACTGCACCGAGCAACTGTCGTTCGAGCTCGGCGACGACCAGATGACCCCGTCCGGCCTACCGGAGATGAGTGCGGCTGAACTCGTCCGAGCCGAACTCGACGCGCTCGGCCTCGATGTGAGTCACCACGTCATGGATTTCCATGTCGAGATGCTCCGCGAGCTCGGGGTCACGCGGTCACGCGAGCTCCTCTCCTGCC
>WLND01000355.1 GCA_009726075.1 Actinomycetota bacterium | reverse complement strand
TGCGTCCTTGCCGACGGCGGCGTACGCGGCGTCGTGGACGGTGTTGAGCGCGGTGCCGGCGGTGACGTAGATGCCGTAGCGGGACGGATCCTCGAGGGTGCGGCGGATCGTGTCGACTGTGTCCCGGACTTTGCGCTTCAGGCTGACGTCGGTGATCAGGCCGTGGCCGGTCTCGGGGTCGGTGCGCGGCTGGTTGCCGGCGTCCGGGTCCCCGTTGGGGTTGCTGTCGACCACCTCGATGAGCAGGAGCGCATCGTGGCGGACGGTTGGGTCGAGGTACGGCAGGGCATCTGTCATGGCTTCTTCCTTTTCTCTGTCGGTGGCGAGGTGCGTCGTTCGGTCGTGTCCGCCGCGGCTGCCTTCGCCGCATGGGCGCTCGCCATGCTCGCGGCCCGCTGCTGGTAATAGCCGAGCATCCAGCGGGCCTGGCCAGAGACGTCGAGGGCCGCGGGAATCGGCCCGATCGCCGCGACCAGGGCTGTGATCCGATGGTCGATCGCGGCGGCGGCGCCTTCATTGCCGCCGGTCCTGAGCTTCCGCTGGTGGGCCTTGCCGAGGCGATCCATCGACGGGTAGACCATCAGTGGGCTCACCATTGCCTTGCCGTAGACGCGGTCGGTGATCGTTGCGTTGACGTCGCTGCCGAGCGCGGAGCGCTGGAGCCCCTCGTACTCGGCGAAGAGCCGGCCGCATAGGTAGGCCGGGTCATGGTTGTCCGGGTCGAGCGTTGGTCCTGGCACGTCTGGACCTCCTTTCGATTGATGGCTGCGGTTCAGGATCAGTCGGACGAGGCAGGCACGGGCGTGCTCCCGGTCCCACCACGCGTTCGGCTCGTCGGCTGCTAGCCCGATCTCTGCCCGCGACCGGGCGGTGGCGCAGGCGAGTAGTGCCAAGGGCGGGGAACTCCCGGTCAACGCAGCCCGCAGGAGTGCGTCATGGGCACCGTCCGGCGCCTCCTCGAGCACCTTCCCCGACTTCCTCCGCCGGGTCCCGGCGGACCTCGCGATCCTCCACAATGGCTGCCACTGGCGATCCGGATGCCCGATACGGGCGACTGCCGAATCCTTGAAGTACGCGTCCACTGCCAGGGCCACCTCTCGCAGTGTCGTATCCACCCACGATCGGACGATCAGCCGAGGGCCGCGACCGGAGAACGTCAGCGCGTAGTACTCGTCGTCCAGGGTCGCCAAACCGTCCAGCGGGGTGCCGGCGTGCACCTGGTCGAAGACCTTATGGACTTCGTCAGCGGGCGGCGGCGCGTCGAGGAACGCGAAGATGCTCGGGGTGGCGCCGCACTTGAGCCACCAGATGGTCCGCGCGTCATCCCCGGTCCAGGAGTGACTCGGTTCCTCGGAGAGGGCAATGAGGGCGGCGACGCTGTGCAGCGCGCAGGCCATGCAGGTGGGCGCATTCGCAAGTTGCGTGACGGATAAGTTCCGCGATGCCGTCGCGAAATTCGCGCTGGTCAGTGCGACTGTGGCCTGGCCAGCCCCGGGAACAAGGCGCTTGGGAACCCCCGTCGGAAACGTGTCGACGAGGGCTGACTCGCTGCCGCACGAGGAACACAGGCCGCGACTGTGCGATTTCGCCGTCTCGACGTGAGCCTGCCAGAACCGGACGGCGGACCGGTGACGGTGCAGCGGTTTGTTATCCCCCTGCGCATAGATGGCGACGGTTCCGATAGCCAGAGCGCGCTGGTCGGTGTCGCTTGTCGGCATCACCTCCGCGAGGCCAGGTTTGCCCGCGTCCAGCCAGGCGAGCAGCGCTGTCGCCCCGGGGTCGGGCGATGGCAGCGATGCCACCCAATCGCGGACCATCTCCGTCCACTGGGCGTGGCGCCCCAACTCGGGCGGGCCGGGAGCGGCCCAGTCGTAGGTAGCGCGCTGCCTGGCCGGGTCCGCCATGCCGAAGGTGTAGATGCCGCTGTCGCAGGCGAGCTGCGGGGCGACAGCGACCGTCCTGATCACCTTGGGCACAGGCTGGCGAACGGGAGTGGCCCTGCCGTCCGCGCCGGTCAATTCCAGCGGCACCAGCGATACCGCCCGGCCTGCGGGGGACAACGACAATGCCCACGGGGTCGACTCCACTTGGTAGCAGTCATCCGGGGTTTTCAGGTGCCGGGCCGCGTCGGCGAGCGCTCGGATGATCACGGGGCACCTGCGATGGTGTCGGCCAGGCTCGCCCCGCGGCGCGGGACGGCCACGCTGCCGTGCTCGAGCCGCGCATGGAACCAGTCGTAACTCTCGGCCCCGGTCGCCTCGTCGTAGGCGATCGTGTGGAGGACGAGGCCGAGGTCCTGCGACGACGCGATGGGCCGGAGGACAGGGTCGTCGGGCAGGACGTCGGCCACGTGCTCGCGCATCCCGAGGTATGGCGGGCGGAAGTATGCGCCGCGGGCGACCCGGCGGTTGAACTGGTCGCGCCACTTCGCAGGCGTGCCCTCTGCATCGGGGTGCTGCCAGATGCTCGCGTGGATCCGGTAGGCGACGTCGCGCAGCATCATCGTCTGGCGCTGCACGCGCATGTCCTCCACGTCGTAGCGTGCGCCGCTGGCCGCCTTCGCGAGGGACTGAACGTCGCCGACCTCGTTGCGCTGCTGGGTCATCCAGCGGATCGGGCGGAGGACGTCGACCGACTCGATGACCCACCGGAACTGGGGCTTCCAGAAGACGCTCGAGAGCGTCCCGGCGAGCGCCGTCGGCGTCGGCACGGAGTAGGAGACCCGCTCGGAGGGGAACTCCGCGCGGGTGAAGCAGGCCGTGTCTGCTTGGACGATGACGCGCAGCGGCGGGAAGCCGAACGTCGCCGGGGGGACGAGCCCTGTCCAGTCGTGGTGGGAGGATCGCGGGTCTGCGCTCACCAGATCACTTCCTCGGCGTTGGTCGGCTCGTTCGTGTCGATGCCCCGCAGGGCGTCGTAGCGGCCCTGCCAGGCGAGAACTCGGCCTCCGGCCCCATCGTTGGCGGGGGGTGTGAGCTCGGATGCCAGCCCAGCGGCGACAGCCTTCGCGGCGACGGTCCGGGACAGGGTCGCGGTGCGTGTCTGGAGGAACCGCCATTCCTGCGGCCCGAGCGCATCCCCGGCGCGCAGCCTGGCGATCAGACCGGCTGCCTGCCGGTGCGGGTCGTCGTAGT
>WLND01000354.1 GCA_009726075.1 Actinomycetota bacterium | reverse complement strand
CCCCCCCCCACCACTTCACTACTTGAGCGGCTCGACCGTTCCGCCGGTCGGGACCATCGGTGCGATGGAGTTCGACACGATGACGAGATCCCACGGGAAGGCTCCGCCATCGGTCTTGCGCCACTGCCCGCCGGTGAGCGGGGTCTTCGCCACGTTGGGCACCGGGCCGGTGGTCCAGTCGAGGTCGCCGACGATGGTGCTCACCTTCATGGTCTTCATTGCATCGACCATCTTCTGCTTGTCGGGGCCGCCCGCTGCGATGACGTCAGCCGCCATCACCTCGAACAGGGCCTCGGAGAAGCCGAGGGGCTGGGTCCACTGCTTGCTCGTCGCATCGGTATAGGCCTGCGTGTACTCCGCAGCCGACATGCCCGTCAGGCTCGATGTGAACGGCGAGGTCGATGACCACCACACCTCGGTGCCGAGGTTCTCGCCGATGTCGCCGAGGGCCTCGATGGATGACGGGAAGAGCAGCGCCTTGCCGATCGTCGCGATCTTCGGGTTGAAGCCCTGCTGCTTGGCCTGCTTCCAGAAGGTCGTGAAGTCAGGGGGCAGCGGCACGCCCATGAGAATCTCGTCGTTGTTCTTCTTGAAGGCCGAGATCTGCGACGAGTAGTCCTGCGACAGGTTGGTGTGCAGGCCCGGGTTGTCGATCGTGTACCCATTCGCCTCGACCATGCCGGGGATGTTCTCGCTCCACGCCTGGCCATCGGGATCGTTCGGGAAGAATCCGGCGACCTTCTTGTTGGTGTCGACCTGGCTCCACATGTCCTGGTAGACGGCTGCGATGTCCTCGAGGCCCCAGAAGAAGTGGTACGTCCACGTGAAGGAGGTCTCGCCCGGCTTGCCGCCGCGGCCGATGAAGTACGGCTGCCACGGAGCGTCGGAGGAGATGCACGGGACCTGGTTCGCCTCGCACTGATCCGAGACCGGGTTCACCATCTCCGGGGTCCCGTGAACGAGGATCACGTCGACGCCATCGGTGTTGATGAGCTCGCCGGCAACCTCGGCAGCGCGCTTGGAGTCGGACTCGGCGTCCTTCTGGATGATCTCGACGTTGTAGCTGGTGCCGCCGGCCACGATCGGGTTCGCCGCGAAGTAGGCGCCCATCTGATCGACGACGAACTTGTCAGCCTCGCCGAATCCGGCGAGCGGGCCGGTCTCGGCGGAGACGAACCCGACCTTGATGGTGCCGGTCGGCGCCGCGGCTCCGCTTGCTGCGGCCGAGGCGGCCGGTGCTGCCGCGGCACTCGACTCCCCGCCCGACGAGGAACTGCTGTCGAGATTGCCACACGCTGTGGCGAGAAGGCCGACCGCCGCAAAAGCGGCGACGGCCTGAATCGACCGTGCGATTCTCATGTGCACTCCATTCACTCGTAGTGGGCCCCGGGGGGACCACGGCCTGCCCGATGCCCACGATGGGCATTGGAAGCGATTCACGAAACCTAGGGCCCGAGACCGGGCCCGTCAATCACTTTTCCCACATTGCGCGACAACTGTCCTGCGATGTGGGAGTTCATGCGGTGGCCTCGGGCCGGGCCCCTGCGCAGGCCGCAGCCAGGAGCGCGGCCACTCCGTGCTCGTCGACGACGCGCGGATTCACCGGTTGACCGGCCACGATGACGGCGGTCGCCTCCGCGATCGATTCGGGTGCGAATCCGACATCGACCAAGCACGTCGGGGACCCGATCGCCCGCGCAAGGTCCCAGATCCCGGACGCGGCGTCGGTGGCCGGAAGCCCAGCATCGTTGAGTGCGCTGACGATCGCGGCCATCGCTTCGGGTGCCGCTGCCCCGTTAAAGGCCGTGGCGTACGGGAGGACGGCGGAGTGCATGGGCGCATGGGGCAGGTTGTAGGCGCCCCCGAGCACGTGGCAGATCTTGTGGTGGACCCCCATCCCGGTCGTGCCGAGGGTCCAGCCGGCCAGCCCCGCCCCGTACAGGGCATCCCCCCGCGCCTCGAGATCGTCAGGATTCGCAACGACTCGAGGGAGCGATGCGGCGAGCGCACGGACCCCCTCCCGCGCCTGCATCGCCGAGATCGGTGAGACCCCCGGCGCGTAGAGGCCCTCGACGAGGTGAGCGAGCGCATTCATGCCACTGGCCGCCGAGATGTCGGCAGGCAGGGTGAGCGTGAGTTCTGGGTCGTAGATCACGGTCCTTGGCAGCACCCGGGGATCGCGCCCAGTCGTCTTGCGGTTGTTCTCGGTGAGGCCCCAGATGGACGTCATCTCCGAGCCCGCATACGTGGTCGGGATGGCCAGGATTGGCAGTCCGGTCTCGAGCGCAACTGCCTTGGCCATGCCCGTCGACGAGCCGCCGCCGAGGGCAATGACGACATCGACCTCGTATTCCGATGCGCGCACAATGGCCTGCCTCGCAACCGGTACTGGCACATGCATCACGACATCGGTGAACCGCGCGACGATGCGACTCCCCAGCTGCACGTCGATGCGGTCTGCGTACTGCGCCTCCGGACCGCCAGACACGAGCATGGCCCGCGAGCATCCGAGCCGCTCGAGTTCGGCGCCGACATCGGCGAGGCGCCCGTTGCCGAACACCACCCTCGAGGCCGGTACGTCGTGCACGAACGGGGTCGTCATGACTCACCGGCCTTGAGCGCGCGAAGCGCGGCCAGTTCGCCGTCGGTCGGTGGCGCTGTCGCCGTGAGGTCGGTCGATACCCGCAGTGGCCACCCGGTCGCAGCCACGGCCTCGTCGATCGTGCGCCCCGGATGAAGTGCAGTGAGGATGAACTCGCGGGTGCCGGGCTCGGGTCGAAGGACTCCGATGTCGGTGATGATGACGGACGGGCCTGAGCCGGTCATACCGAGCGCGTCACGCGAGTCGCCGCCCTTGTAGTTGCCGACGCTCGTGCAGAAATCGAGCTCGGAGACGAAGGCCCTGGCATTCTGCCGCAGCATGATGAAGGTCTCCTTGGCGCTCGCCGCGATTTCGGGGGCCCCGCCCGCGCCGGGCAGTCGAACCTTTGGCCTGCGGTAGTCGCCGACAACGGTCGTATTGATGTTTCCGTAGGGATCGACCTGCGCCGCTCCGAGAAAGCCGACATCGACGCGGCCCGCCTGCAGCCAGTAGCTGAAGATCTCCGGCACCGACACCACCGCATCTGCCGTGTCGGCGAGCTCACCATCACCGATCGAGAGCGGTGG
>WLND01000353.1 GCA_009726075.1 Actinomycetota bacterium | reverse complement strand
GAAGCCGAAGGTGTCATCGGGGGCGTTGCGCTCCCACACGGTGATCTCGGTGTCGGGGTCCAACTGCTTGACCAGGCTCGAGAAGTAGAGGCCGCCGGGGCCACCGCCGATAACCGCGATCCTCATGGGTGTCGACCTCCGCTTGTGTTGCGCATAATTGACTGTCGCAAATAATACGGAATAGTAGGCGCCACGCAAGGCCGGGGACGGTATTGCTCGCAACGCCTCGTGCAGGATGCACCCATGGAGGATCCTTCGATGACGAACAGAAGCACGCGATTCACCGACCGAGTGGTCATCGTGACCGGCGGGGCCGGCGGCCTCGGCGGGGCCATCACCACCGCGTTCCTCGTCGAAGGCGCCCGCGTAGCGATCTTCGACACCAATCCCGACGCCATAGACCGGGCCCTGACCGAGCTGGCTCGGCCCGAGGCGGTCATGGGTGCCGACGTCGACGTCCGGAGCCGGGACAGCGTGACCGCCGGGGTGGCCGAGGTGGTCGCTGCGTTCGGCGGGGTCGACATCCTCATCGCCGCTGCCGGTGGCAGCCTGGGCACCCCCCGCGACATCGACGACATCGAGCCGGAGCATCTCGACCTCGTCATCGACGTGAACATCAAGGGCACCTTCAACTGCGCCCAGGCGGTCGTTCCCCACATGAAAGCACGCGGCGGTGGCGCCATCGTGAACTTCTCGTCCATCGGCGGGCGCTCGACCAGCCCCGTCACGGGCATCCCGTACGCCGCGGCCAAGGCCGGAGTTCTCGGGCTCACTCGCCGGCTGGCCCGCGAGGTCGGGCCGGACAACATTCGGGTCAATGCCATCGCACCGGGCCTGTTCCTCACCGGGCGACTCCAGGGGATGTTCGACGAGATGGCAGCGAAGGATCGTGACGAGGTGCTCGATGCAATCCCGCTGCACCGCATGCCCGAGCTTCGCGAGTGCGTGGAGCCGGTGCTGTTCCTGGCGAGCGACGAATCGTCATACATCACGGGCGCTGTCCTCGACGTCAACGGCGGACGATTCATGGCGGGCTGACACCGCTTCCACCCACGGGACCGCGGGAGCCACCGCCCCGCCGACGAGCCGACCGGACAGGGAAGTTTCCATGACAGAGATTCCGCCGACCATCAACTTCCAGGCGTGGGTCGCCGAGCACGAGCATCTGCTCAAGCCCCCCGTGAGCAACAGGCAGATGCCACTTGGCACGAGCGACTTCATCGTCCAAGTGGTCGGCGGGCCCAACAGGCGCACCGACTTCCATGTCGACCCCTATGAGGAGTGGTTCTACCAAGTGCGGGGCAACATGCACGTAGACCTCATGACCGACGATGGTCCCCGGACAGTGCACGTGCGCGAGGGCGACATGTGGATGCTGCCGCGCCTCATGCCGCATTCACCGCAGCGCCCCGAGGCCGGTTCGATCGGCATTGTCATCGAGCGCATTCGCGAGGAAGGCGTGCGGGAGCGCTTCCAGTGGTACTGCCCGGACTGCAATGACCTGCTGTACGTCGTCGAGCTCCAGGTGCGCGACATCGTGGCCGACCTGCCGCCGGCGTTCGAGCTCTTCTACGCCGACGAGGCCGGGGCGCGCACCTGCCGCGACTGCGGCGCCGTGCATCCGGGTCGCGGATGAGCCTGGCCCAGCCCACGGCCACCGACCCGTCAGGCGATGTCTCGGGGCTGGCCATCGACATTCACACGCACTACGTCCCGCGCGGCTGGCCCGACCTCGCCGCGGCGACCGGGCGCACCGGCGACCATCCATGGCTGAGCATCGAAAGCGAGCGCGACGCCATCATCATGCTCGGCAGCAAGGAGTTCAGGCGCATCGAGTCGGACTGCTGGGATGCCGAGCGACGACTCGGCGACATGGATGCCGACGGCATCGACGCCCAGGCGGTGTCTCCGACGCCCGTGTTCTTCACCTACGCACGCGAGCCAGCCGAGGCCGCCAAGGTGTGCCGCATCTTCAACGACCTCGCGCTCGACATCTGCGCGCCGGCGCCGCACCGACTGCTCCCATTCGCCCAGGTGCCCCTGCAGGACACCGAGTCCGCCTGCATCGAGGTCGATCGGTGCAAGGTCAATGGCCACGTCGGGGTCGAGATCGGCAACCACGTGGGCGATCGCGATCTCGACGACGACGGCATCGTCACGTTCCTGCAGCACTGCGCATCGATCGACATGCCTGTCTTCGTGCACCCATGGGACCTGCCGAGCTCCCCTCGGCTTGATCGCTGGATGGGCCAGTGGCTCACCGGGATGCCAGCAGAGACCCACCTGTCGATCATCGCCCTGATCCTCGGCGGCGGCTTCGACCGGCTGCCCCGCGGACTGCGGATCGCCTTCGCCCACGGAGGCGGGTCTTTCGCCTTCTGGCTCGGCCGGGTCGAGAACGCCTGGCACCGGCGCCCGGACGTCATCGCGACGAGCGAACACCCGCCCTCGCACTACCTTGATCGCTTCAGCGTCGACTCCGCGGTGTTCACCGAGCCAGCATTGCGACTGCTCATCGACACCCTCGGGGCCGATCGGGTGATGCTCGGCTCGGACTATCCCTACCCACTCGGCGAACGACCCTCCGGGGCCTTGATCCGCTCGGCCAGCAGCCTGACCGAGTCCGTCCGCTCCGCTCTCCTCGGGCGCAACGCGCAGGCCTTCCTCGGCCCGGCGGCCGTGGATAGGCTGCGGCCATGATCTCAGCGCTCTGCTTCGTCCAGGTGGCTCCCGGCAAGGTCAACGACGTCGGGCAGGCGATGGCCCAGATCAAGGGCGTCCGCTCGGTCTACTCGGTCACCGGCAAGATCGACATGGTCGCCCTCATCGAGGTCATCGACCACGATCGGGTCGCCGAGGTCGTGAACGAGGGCATCGGACGAATCGACGGCGTTCAGTCGACCGAGACTCACATCGCGTTCAAGACCTACCGTCCCGAGGACATCGATGCCGGCTTCTCCATCGGTGCCGAAGCCTGAGCGTTCTCACGGCTGAACGCCCGACCCTAGCGCGGGCAGTCGCCTGCGCAATCCGGACATCGCTCGCGCGCAGCGGATAGATCAGGCTCGAAGTCCTTCGTACTGTTCGCCGCATGACACGGACAATTGCAATCATCGGCGCCGGCTTCGGCGGCCTCAGCACGGCGAAGGTCTTCCGCGAGTTCGGGTT
>WLND01000352.1 GCA_009726075.1 Actinomycetota bacterium | reverse complement strand
GGCGAGTGTGCACCAGCCGTCGGGGCGTAGACTTCCGACATCGGTTGTGCTCCCTGAGCTGTGAAACGAGGTTTCGGTGTCAAGACGTGGCGGGTCGCGTTCGCGGACGCTCATTGGTGTCCTCGCCGTCCCGGTTCTTCTGGCCTCCTGCAGTTCCGTGTCGCTCGCGCCCAGCGTGTCCATCGAGACCGTGGACGGGCCGGCCCAATCTCAGGCGTCTATTCATGCGGTACCGAGCGGACCAGATCGGGCCAAACCAGTAGAGCCGGTCATCGTGACGGCGACCGGCGGCTTGCTGGCTGACGTCGAGGTTCGTGGTCCGAAGGGCATCATCCCCGGGACGATGTCAGACGATGGGACCTCATGGCAGTCTGATGTGCGCTCCCTGCGTTACGACACGACGTACACCGTAAGCGCGACGGCGATCGACGTGCGCGGGGTGCCCGTCTCGTCAACCAGCGAGTTCACGACGGTCGCGCCGGACGCGTTTTTCACCGGCACAGTGGTGAGCCCCGGCTCTGGCGCAACGGTTGGCGTCGGGATGCCCTTGATCGTCTCCTTCGATCACACGATCAAGAATCGAGCCGATGTTGAACGCGCCCTCGTGGTGCATACGCCGACCCCCATCGAGGGAGCCTGGGCATGGAGGGACGAGCGAACCGTTGAGTTCCGTCCATTCGTCTACTGGCCCGGCAACATCGATGTGCAGCTCACCGCGAACTTGAACGGAGTGCAGGCCAGCAGAGATGTCTACGGCAAGGGCCTCATCGATGCTGGCTTCTCGACCGGACCGTCCATGGTCACGAAAGTGAACGCGAAGGAGCACGTGGCAAAGGTCTTCCGCGATGGCGAGTTGGTTCGCACGATTCCGATCACGACGGGCAAGGACGGGTTCGAGACTAGGTCGGGCACCAAGGTGATCGTGAGTAAGGAGCGCACGCGGTTGATGGACGCCGCGACGGGGGGCACGAACTCCAGCGATCCGGAGTACTACCGCCTGACTGTCGAGTACGCGATGCGCGTCACCTACTCAGGCGAGTTCCTGCACGCGGCGCCCTGGTCGGTCGGATCTCAGGGCAGGGCCAATGTCAGTCACGGATGTATCGGGATGAGCACGTCGAATGCCGAATGGCTCTACGGCCAGACCATGGTCGGCGATGTGGTGGAAGTGACCGGGACCTCGAACAAGCAGAATCTTGGCAATGGCATAACCGTTTGGACCGAATCCTGGCCCGACTGGCTCAGCCGTTCGTCGGCGGGCAGGGTCGTGACCACTCCGACGAAGCCGAGGAGCGAGTCCGGCGGGTCTAGTGCGTCACCGGACTCAGCGTCACCGAGCCCGACTGTGACCGCAGCTCCGTCGGTGGGCCCGTCTGCGACCGCCTCCTCGACATCCTCCGCGACGCCCGCTCCGTCGGCCACGCCATCGTGGAAGCCGACCATGGCCCTGGCGCCATCCCGGGAGCCACAGGCCTGAGTGGTGAACGTGTGGGCCTGAGCTCTGGTGGCCGTCGACGTGCCGGCAGAGGGCACTCAGGCGGCTCGGCTGGGACTGGCAGCCCCACGATCCAAGGGCAGGCCCTACGAGGTGAAGTCCGTGCCTGCGCTTCCCTCGGTAAGTGGCGGTGCTCGCAACCTGGCACGGTGCCTCGTGAGCACGGAACTGACGGTGGCGACCAACACTGGTAGGTGAGCCTTGACCGTGCCCAGGGGTCTGCGGGTCGGGGCGCCCGAAGGGTGACACTGCTGTAGTCCTCGTAGATATTCACATGTTGCGCGTAAAGGTGGGGACCGAGCAGGCAGACCCGGGGTGGGGTGGCCCTGAGGAGGACCGGCTCGCCATCGGACGTCGGATGCGAAAGACGAAAGAAGGGCCGGTCCTTGCGGACCGGCCCTTCTGTGCTTCGTGCGGGTAACTCAGGTGTGCGAGCGCTCTGCGATCTGCTCTGCATTGGTCTCCGGCATCCCCGGGTGATGCAAGACGCCGCCATGGAAGTTGCGGATCTCGTCTGCATCCTCATAGGCGTGCAGCGGTGCTTCGAGGGCCGCGTCGTGGGCGACATGGTGCTCCGCCGCCTCAATCTCGGCTGCTGTCGGCTTCGCGATGTTCTCAGCGTAGAAGAACAGGCTCAGCTTGTGGCGAAGCTTCTCGACGGCAAACCTCTTGTTGCGCACGCCTGCTTCATCGGCCTTCTGCGGCGCGGCGAGGGGCAGGATGTCGGTCTTGCTGAGGATGACGGCCTTCTCCTTGATGGAGATCGGCTCATGCACCTCGATGAACTCACCGTGGGGGAGTCGGAGCACTCGACCGGATTCGTAGCCGTGGAGGAGCTTGTCACGGTCACGACGTTGCAGGCCTAGGCAGATCCTCCTGGTGGCGACGAAGACGAGCGGTGGGATGACGAAGATGGCAACGCGCAGGAACCACGTGATCGAGTTGATCGTGAGATTGAAACTCGTCGCGATGATGTCGTTGCCGCCACCGATCCACAGCAGGCCGTAGAAGGAGATTGCCATGACTCCGATTGCCGTCCGCGTCGGAGCGTTACGGGGCCGATCGAGAAGGTGATGCTCACGCTTGTCGCCGGTCGCCCAGGCCTCGATGAAGGGGTAGAGGGCAAGGCCGGTGAAGAGTACGCCCGGCACGATCATCGCGGGGATCATGACGTTCCACGAAATGGTCCACCAGTCGAACAAGTTGGTTTCCCAGTTGGGCATGATTCGCAGCGCACCGTCGAGGAAGCCCATGTACCAGTCGGGCTGCGAGCCCGCGCTGACCTGATCGGGCATGAAAGGTCCGAAGATCCAGATCGGATTGATGGTGACCAGTCCGCCGATCAAGGCGATGATCCCGAACACGATGAAGAAGAAGCCGCCTGCCTTGGCCATGTAGACCGGAAGGAGCGGGTATCCCACCACGTTGTCGTTGGTGCGGCCGGGTCCAGGGAATTGCGTGTGCTTCTGCGTCCAGACGAGCATCAGGTGGACGGTCACTAGGGCGAGGATCAGGCCCGGGATGAGCAGAATGTGGACGGAGTAGAGCCGCGAGATGAAATCGCTGCCGGGGAATTGGCCGTCGAAGAGCAGGAATGTTGCCCACGTTCCGACAATGGGCAATGCTTGTGCGATGCCTCGAGTGATCTGCAGCCCGGTGCCGGACAGAAGGTCATCTGG
>WLND01000351.1 GCA_009726075.1 Actinomycetota bacterium | reverse complement strand
GGCAAGACAACCCTCATGCGCATGATTGCGGGCGACATCGAGGCCGACGAGGGCTCGATCGTGTTCAGCGGGGGCATGACCTTCATGAGGCAGTTCATCGGCCAGATGAACGAGGGGACGGTACGCGACCTGCTTGTGCAAGTGAGCCCGCAGGGTCTGCGCACGGCTGCGGCGGGCCTCGCCGCGGCGGAGCTGCTCATGATGGAACGAGAGGACGAGGCGAGTCAGATGGCCTACGCCCACGCCATCAGTGACTTCTCCGACGCCGGGGGCTATGACGCCGAGGTGCTCTGGGATGTCGTGACCATGGCGGCCATGGGGGAGCCCTTCGAGCGAGTGCGTTCCCGTCCGGTGGGGACCCTGTCCGGTGGAGAGCAGAAGCGCGTCGTTCTCGAATACCTGCTGCGCGGCAACGATGACGTCCTCCTCCTCGACGAGCCAGACAACTATCTCGACGTGCCCGGCAAGCTGTGGCTCGAGGATCAGCTGCGCTCGACCCCGAAGACAGTCCTGCTCATCTCGCATGATCGCGAGCTCCTCAATCGAGCGGCGAGCCACGTGGTCGGCATTGAGCTCGGTGCGGCCGGCAACACCGCATGGGTGCACGGCGAGGGCTTCGCGACGTTCCATGCCGCACGGGCCGCCCGCTTCACCAGGCTCGAAGAGCTCCACCGCCGGTGGGACGAGGAGCACGTGAAACTCAAGACCTTGGTGCAGACCCTCAAGGTGAAGGCGAAGTTCAATGACGGCCTCGCTTCGCGCTATCAGGCTGCCCAGACGCGCCTGCGGAAGTTCGAAGAGGCCGGGCCGCCATCCGCCATCCCCCGTGAGCAGCAGGTGAGCATGCGCCTTCGCGGGGGCCGCACCGCCAAGCGCGCGATCGTCTGCGAGCAGCTCGAGTTGACCGATCTGACGAGGCCGTTCGACGTGGAGGTGTGGTTCGGGGAGCGCGTGGCGATCCTCGGTGCCAACGGCTCCGGAAAGTCGCATCTCCTGCGGCTGCTCGCGCGCGGCGGGACGGACCCCGACATCGAGCACCAGCCGGTCGGCGACGTCGTCATCGACGAAGTGCGTCACGGCGGCATCGCACGACTCGGGGCACGGGTGCGGCCAGGCTGGTTCGCCCAGACTCACGTTCGGCCCGACCTCAGCGGCCGGACACTGCTTGAGATCCTCCATCGAGGCGACGGACGCCGCCCCGGCATGGCCCGGGAGCAGGCAGCACGAGCACTTGACCGGTACGAGCTCGCCGAGGCCTCCGAGCAGGTCTTCGACACCCTGTCGGGCGGGCAGCAGGCCCGGCTCCAGATCCTGCTGCTCGAGCTCAGCGGCGCCACGCTGCTGCTCCTCGACGAGCCCACCGACAACCTCGACCTAGCGAGCGCCGAGGCCCTCGAAGTCGGGCTCGATGCCTTCGACGGGACCGTCGTCGCGGTCACCCACGACCGCTGGTTCGCGCGGGGATTCGACCGATTCATAGTGTTCCGGCCCGATGGCTCAGTGGTGGAATCAGCCGAGCCGATCTGGACCAATTGGTGACGTCGCAGGCGCCAGCGCAGGGGGCGATTTGGCTGCGCGCTCGACCCGTGGGTATTCTTACGGGTCGCTGCGGTGCTTCCCCGTAAGTCCCCGGCGTGCTCAATTCGGGTAGTGGCCGTAAAACGCGGTCAGTACCGGAACGACCCAGTACCCATTCGATCAATGAAGGTGGCGTCCCGTGCGCACGTACAGCCCCAAAGCCGGTGAGATCTCCCGCACCTGGCATGTCATCGATGCCACCGACGTCGTCCTCGGTCGTCTCGCGAGTCACGTCGCAAAGCTTCTCCGCGGCAAGCACAAGGTCATATTCGCCCCGCATGTAGACACGGGCGATTTCGTCATCATCATCAATGCCGACAAGGTCGTCCTCACGGGCTCCAAGAAGCAGCAGAAGATGGACTACCGGCACTCCGGCTTCCCGGGCGGCCTGAGGGCGACCTCGTACACCGAGCTGATGGAGACCAATCCCCGTCGTGCGGTCGAGAAGGCCGTCAAGGGAATGCTCCCGCACAACAAGCTCGGTCGTCAGCAGATCACCAAGCTCAAGGTGTACTCGGGCTCGGATCATCTGCATACGGCTCAGCAGCCGGTTCAGTACGAGATCTCCCAGATCGCGCAATAAGCGCCTTCTTCGCAACTTCATGCCGTAATCAACGAGAGGACCGTGGCAGTGTCTGAGGCCACCATGACAGAGGTCGACATCGACAGTGATGCCGATGAGCAGACCCCCTCGGAGTACACGTCCGAGACTCCGGCCCGCGCGGTTGTCACGCGCGAGATCGTCAGCGCCCCTGGTGCTGCCACCGGCCGTCGCAAGCAGGCCATCGCCCGGGTTCGCCTGATCCCAGGTACGGGCAAGTGGACCATCAATGGCCGCGACCTCGATGAGTACTTTCCGAATAAGGTGCATCAGCAGCTCGTGAACGAGCCGTTCGTCACCCTGGGCGCCGAGGGCATGTTCGACGTGATCGTCCGCATCCACGGCGGCGGTGTGTCCGGCCAGGCCGGTGCGCTTCGCCTTGGCGTGGCCCGCTCGCTGAATGCGATCGATACCGAAGGCAATCGCCCGAGCCTGAAGAAGGCCGGCTTCCTCACTCGCGACCCCCGGGTCAAGGAGCGCAAGAAGTACGGTCTGAAGAAGGCCCGCAAGGCACCTCAGTACAGCAAGCGCTAATCCCTTGGGCCGACTATTCGGTACCGACGGAGTCCGCGGGCTCGCGAATCGCGATCTCACGGCCGAGCTTGCTCTTGATCTTTCCGTGGCTGCTGCCCACGTCCTCGCGGACGTGGGCGCATTCGCGGGACATCGACCAACCGCGCTCGTCGGCCGTGATGGCAGGGCGAGCGGTGAGTTCCTTGAGGCGGCAGTCGTCGCTGGGCTTGCGAGCGCTGGCGTCGACGTCACCCTTCTGGGCGTTGTTCCCACACCGGCCGTGGCTTACCTCACCGACGCTCTCGGCGCCGATATCGGCGTCATGCTGTCGGCGTCCCATAATGCGATGCCCGACAACGGCATCAAGATCTTTGCCAGCGGTGGCCACAAACTCGACGATGCGATCGAGGATGCGATCGAGGCGCGCCTTGGTGAGCCGTGGGATCGTCCGCTTGGGGCTGCAGTCGGACGTGTCCAGGCTGATCCCGG
>WLND01000350.1 GCA_009726075.1 Actinomycetota bacterium | reverse complement strand
GTGCGGATTTCCGGATCGCGGTCGACGATCGCGGCGCGATACACGCGCATGACGGCCAGCGCCATCGGGCTATCGACATGAATCGGCACCCTGGGTATGCGCTGGGTGTCCTGAAGGTCATGCAGCGCCTTGAGCAGCACCTCGGTTCGGTCCACCGCGAAGGCTGGGATCACCACGGTGCCACCCCGCTTGATAGTTCGCGTGATCGCGGCGGCCATGGCCTCAAGCTCCGCGTCGAAATCGGGGTGCTCGCGGTTGCCGTACGTCGACTCGATGACGATCGCGTCGGCCGCGGACGGGGCGGCTGGCGCAATGAGCAGCGGATGACTGCTGCGCCCGAGGTCGCCGCTGAAGACGACGGTCTTCGTTCCGTCGGTCAGGGTGATGATCGAGGAGCCAAGGATGTGCCCGGCTGGGTCGAACCGTCCGGTGATGTCCGTCAATGCCGTGAAGTCAGCTCCGAATTCGATCGGACGGAACATCGCGATGGCACGCTCCGCGTCACCAGGCCCGTAGAGGGCGCGGGGCTCGGCATGCTTGGAGAAGCCCTTGCGCCGGGCGAACTCGGCGTCCTCCTCCTGGAGCCGGGCGCTGTCGCGAAGCACGATCGCTGCGAGGGCAGCGGTGTTCGGCGTGCAGAAGATCGGACCCTCGAAGCCATCGCGCGTGAGGGCTGGCAGGTACCCGCAGTGATCGAGATGCGCGTGGCTGAGGGCCACCGCGGTGATCTCGTTCGGGGGGATCGGGAACGACTTCCAGTTGCGCAGGCGCAGGTCGCGGGTGCCCTGGAAGAGCCCGCAGTCGACGAGGAGGCGGCCACGCGCGGTCTCAAGGAGGGTCTTCGAACCAGTGACGGTCTCGTTGGCGCCGAGGAATGTGAGAAACACTGCAGCCAACCTCCACGATCCGTCATGCCGTTGTGTGCACGTGAATAATCGCCGATATGAGTGAATCACCAGGGGAGGGTGGTGTCGCGCCGTATCTTCGCGTGTTCGCTCGTTCCTGGCGGGGTCGGATGACCATCGGCGTTCTGGTGGCTATCGCCAGCTCCGCGGTCCTCATGGGCTTCGGGGTTACTCGATGGGTCGTCGATGCGCCGCTGATCGTGATGACCGCGATCAGCGGCGTTCCGCTGATCATCCGGGTGGCGAGGGACGCAATCCACGCCAGCTTCGGTGCCGACCTGCTCGGCATGCTCGCCCTCGCGACGTCCGCAGTCCTCGGGGAATGGCTGGTAGCGAGCATCATCGCGCTCATGCTCTCCGGGGGCGAAGCCCTCGAGGAGGCCGCATCGACAAGGGCCTCCCAGGTGCTCGAGGCGCTCGCCAGGCGGAGCCCGACGATCGCGCACCGCCGGGCAGGCGATGGGTCGCTCTTCGATCTCGACGTCGCCGCGGTCGACGTTGGCGATGAACTCGTCCTGCTCCCGCATGAGATCTGCCCCGTGGACGCGACAGTCCTCGAGGGACACGGAGCGATGGACGAGTCGTACCTGACCGGAGAGCCCTACGTGATCCCGAAGTCGCCAGGCTCCACCGCACTTTCCGGGGCGATCAATGGCCTCGAGGCCCTGGTGATCAGGGCCGATCGAACGGTCGAGCACAGTCGCTACGCGCAGATCGTGAGCGTGCTTCAGCGAGCGGAGTCGACCCGGCCGCCGATCCGTCGACTGGCCGACAGGCTGGGGCTCGGCTACACGCTCCTCGCCCTCGCGCTCGCGGTCACCGGCTGGGCCATCAGCGGTGACCCGAACCGGTTCCTGGCCGTGCTCGTCATCGCGACCCCCTGCCCGCTGCTCATCGGCGTTCCGGTCGCGATCGTCGGCGCGATCTCGCTCGCGGCGCACCACGGCATCATCGTGAAGGATCCGTCGATGCTCGAGCGCATCAGTACTGCTCGCACCATGATCTTCGACAAGACCGGCACGCTCACGTACGGCCAGCCGGTGCTGACCGGCGTATCCCTCGGCCACGGGTTCACCCGGGACGAGGTGCTGTCGGTTACCGGTTCGATCGAGCGCTACAGCCGTCATCCGCTGTCCATCGCGGTGATGCAGGCCGTCGAGGATCTGCCGATGCGCTCGGTGGAACGTGCGTCCGAACGGCCGGGGCTCGGGCTCGAAGGGGTGGTCGACGGCCGGCGTGTGCTCGTGACGGGGCGTAAGGCGCTGGCGCAGGTACATCCGCTCGTGCACGCGAAACTGCCGCCGGAAGCAGGAGGTCTTGAATGCGTGGTGCTCATCGACGGCGACTACGCAGGCACGCTGGCATTTCGCGACGAACCGCGTGCCGGGGCCCGTGAGTTCATCGCGCATCTGTCACGCAGCCACGGGGTCGTGCGAACGCTCCTCATTTCCGGCGATCGCGCGAGCGAGGTCGAGTACCTCGCAGATCGAGTGGGACTCGGCGAGGCGCACGCGTCGGTGTCGCCCGAGCAGAAGCTCGCGATGGTCCGGGCGGAGACAGCGCTGGCGCCGACGGTCTTTCTCGGCGACGGGATCAACGATGCCCCGGCGATGACCGCCGCGACGGTCGGCATCGCGTTCGGCAAGAACAACGACGTCACGGCCGAGGCGGCCGCGGCCGTCGTCCTCGACTCATCCCTGGATCGACTCGATGAGCTCATGCATATCGGACGTCGCATGCGGCGGATAGCCCTGCAGAGCGCAGTCGGGGGGATCGTGCTGAGCAGTATCGGGATGGTGCTCGCCGTGTTCGGCCTGCTGCCACCCATCGCGGGGGCGATGGCCCAGGAGGCGATCGACGTGCTGGCGATTCTCAATGCCTCGAGGGTCGCGATGACGCGTCGGCCGATGTCGGACTTCAGGGGGACGTACGGATCGGGACGCAGCGACGGCGGGTTTCGCTAGTCCTTGCCGAGCATCTTGCGGATGGTCATGCGCGGAATCTCGGTGACGGCCGCGACCTTGTTCTCGGAGAGGGCTCCGCTGCGCACGACCTCGACCACGATTGCGGCGAGGGCATCGCGTGCAGCACGCTCACGTTTCTTCGCAGCCCGCCAGTCCTTGGTCGCCTTCTCAAGTGCCCTGCTGGTCTCGCTTTTCGCTGCGGAGGTCTGC
The DNA here is from genome assembly GCA_009726075.1 of Actinomycetota bacterium. Lineage (GTDB taxonomy): Bacteria > Actinomycetota > Actinomycetes > S36-B12 > S36-B12 > WLND01. The sequence goes on along the minus strand of WLND01000350.1, from coordinate 107 downwards.
TTGGTCACCTCGCGTCGGGCAGCTGATCGGCGAGGGGCGCGAGCTGGAGGTGGAGCTCATGCCACTCGAGCGCCTCATCGATGTAGGGAGTGTCGGCGTGCGCGCCG
>WLND01000035.1 GCA_009726075.1 Actinomycetota bacterium | reverse complement strand
GGAAACCGCCTCTGCGAGAAGGGCGTTGACCTGTTGAGCGCGCTGAACGACGTTGAGCGCTGGACCGATGACAACGCCGTGCTCGGCTCCGAATGGGTTGCCGCGATTCGGGTACTCTCCCTCGCGCACGACGGGCATCCGTACTGGACGCAGGAGTCGCTGCACCCGAACTACTGGGGTCAACTGGCGAACCAGGTCTGCGTGAAGCTCGCCTGGAACGATGGTGACGTGCGCGGGGGCACGTGCGTCCGGGGCGATGGCGCCTACGATCCCGCGACCGGGACCAACCGCACCTACCCGGTGATGTCGCTATTGCCGAACTGAGGCTGTCAATGGCGAGGGCCTGAAGCCCTTGATGACGAGGTACAGGCCGAGGGAGAGTTCCCAGGCCGCGATGGGAAGCGTGGCAAGGGCCGACCATGACGAGATCGGCTCGATGATGCCGAACAGCACGGCAACGCTCGACGCGATGAGCAGGGGAGCGCCGATGAGGCCGATGACGGGGATCGCGCGGGGTACGAGTCGCGATCGGTAGAGCAGGGTGCCGAGCAGCAGTGCGTTCATGCACGGCATGAGGGTCTGGCCCAGCAGGAATGCCCAGTTGTAGGTGGCGACGTGGGATGCGCCCACGGCGAGGAGCGCTGCTGAATCCGCACCTGCGCCGGCGCCCAAATCCTGGCGCAGGGTCACGAGGGAGAGCAGGCTCGCAACGCCGGTGAAGATCATGGCAGCCTCGAGGACGCGAGTGGCGACGAAACCCATTGCCATGCCCTCGTTCTGGCGTTTCACCACCGGAAACAGCGTGACGGCCGTGCCGATGCAGGCGAGTGCGACGATCACCTCGAGGAGGGCTCCCCAGAGGATCCCGGTGCTGCTGCCCGGGCTCGTGATGAAGGTGCGGTCGGTCTTCACGTTGCCGTACAGGGGCAGCGTCGCAATCGCGACGAAGGTGATGAGGTAGAAGATGCCTGCGACGAGCGCAGTCTTTCTGGTGGAGGTCATGAGGGTGTCTGCCTTCGTTGGTAAGGCTCATTCCCGGTCTTCATGGCCTGAGCTGGCTCCTTCGGTGCCAGGCCAATCGTGACCGAGATGCAGCGAATGCGACTCACCACTTGTGGTGAATGGGGTGGTGATCTGCACGGCGTCTTGCAGGGGCGCCGGCCGGTTACAGCAGGTCGAGCTCGTTGGCGCGACGAACCGCCGACCGGCGATTGGTCACCTCGAGCTTGGAGTAGATGCTCTTCGTGTGGCTTCGCATCGTGTTGAGTGAGATGAACAGCGCACGTGAGATGCCGGGGCCGTCGAGGTCGCTTGACAGGAGCCGAAGGACGTCGAGTTCGCGCGCACTCAGCGGGTCGATCAGGTGTTGATGCGTCGCCGCCGAAACCAGTTGAGGTGACGAGGCGTCGAGGAGGAGGCGGACGTAGGAGCGGACAGCGTCGGCCTGCTTCGGGAGACCTCGCAGCAGGGTCGCCATCGGCGATCCCTCGTCCGAGAACACTCGCACGTAACCCTCAGGCATCGCAAGCGCCAACGCGCGGTGCAGCGCTGCCGAAGCTGCGGGTTTCTGGTTCTGCGACTGCCTGGCCAGCGCGAGCAGCACCAGGATCTCGATGCTGTTCGAGACCCTCGCCCCGTCCTCAGCGGCCCGAAGAAGGCGCTCGAGAAGGCGTGCCGCATCGTCGAGGGCGGTGCCTGCGTTCCCTGCCGCATGCTGGGCAAGGAGTACTCGCGCGAGGGTGATGTGCTCGAATTCGCGCAGGTAGCTGAGGTCGTCCTCGGCTGACAGGCCCTGCTCGTGGACCCAGCCACTGGCCTTGCCGACCGCCCCCTGCGACGCCCATACCCGCGCCCTCATCGCAGAAATGGGACGTATGTTTGGATAGAAGTCGCTGATGTAGCAGCGTTCCGCCTCGTCGAGCAGGGCTATCGACCCGTCCGGGTCCCCTTGTGACATCCGAATGCGCGCCATGGCGACTCGCCAGCGATACCGGTTCTGGGCCAGCCCTGCATGCTCGCCCAAGTCGCTGCTCTGGCGAAGCTCAAGCGTTGCGCCATCGATGTCGCCCCGTTCGAGGAGGATCTCGCTCATCCCGACGTGCATGTCGGCGGTCCCTCGTCGGGTGGCACCGCCCGGCTCAGGGGCTCGGTCGAGTGCGTGCCGGTACGTGCGCATGGCATCGCTGAGCCGGCCCTGCTCAACCCGGATGCCGGCCAGGGCGATCGCGCAGCCAACGGCATCGGACTCATGCCCCGCGTGCTCCAGCCCGGTCATGCAGTCAGACCAAGCCTGATGGGCTCCCTCGAGCTCGCCGCCGAACCAAGCGGCGAGCGCGAGCATGCCTGCCGCCGCAGCCCGGCCAAGGTGATCATCCTTCGGCGATATGTCGAGGGCCCGTTGGGCATGCGCCACAGCGGTCGGCACGTCGCCGCGAGCCATTGCCAGCGCAGCTCGATAGACCTCGATGGACCCCGGCAGCAGGCGAAATCCTTCTCGGTCGACGATCACCATCTGGGCCGATCCGGTCGCGTCCACGTCCAGCCACTCCTCTGCCTGCCGCAACCGCGCATCGACACCATCGATATCGCCTGTTGCCAGCAGCGCACCGGCGTAGGCGGCGCAGATCACCGGCCTGACAGCCAAGACCTCATCGGGCAGCGCCGTGAGCCATTGGCGGATGACGACCTCCTGCCGCGCCCGCCGCTTGGCCGGAACGGCCAGTTCTATGAGATCGGCTGCACGAGCAAAGTCCCGAGCGGCTAGGGCGTGGCGGATCGCCTCGGACGGCTCGTCGTTCTGGTCGCACCAGATGCTCGCGCGCCGGTGGAGATCCGGGACGGAGCCGGGTTGCTCGTCGAGCAGATGTGCTCGCAGCACCTCGGCGAAGAGCTGGTGATAGCGGTACCACCTGCGGCGGTCGTCCAGCGGCACAAGGAAGAGGTTCGCCCGCTCAATCTGGGCAAGTGTTGCCTGGCCTGCATCCTGCCCGGTGACGGCTTCGCACAGGGGCGCGCAGAGCCGATCCAGGATGGACGTCTGCAGCAGGAACTGCCTGACATGGCTGGGCTGTCGGAGGAGAACCTCCTGGGCCAGGTAGTCGATGATGTAACGGTCGTCGCCCGCGAATCCGGCGATGAAGCCGGCCGTATCGACTCGGCCCTGCATCGACAGCGCTGCCAGTTGGAGGGCTGCGATCCATCCCTCGGTTCGGTCTGCCAGTTTTGCGACGTCGCTCGCGGTGAGTGTCAACCCAACGGTTCCGGTGAGGTAATCCGCGGCCTCGCTCGGCGTGAATCGCAGGTCGGCGGCCCTGATCTCGGTGAGCTCCCCGCGACCTCGAAGCCTTGCCAAGGGCACCGCCGGATCTGCGCGGCCGGCGATGACGAGGTGCAGGTGGGCCGGGATGTGCTCAAGGAAGAAGGCCATCCCTTCGTGGACGGCTTCCGAGTCGATGACGTGGTAGTCGTCGAGGATCAGGACGATGTCATGCGAGATACCGCTCAGCTCGTTGAGGAGGACGGCTATCGCGGTATCGAACGGAGGTTCAGCCGGGTGCAGACGAGCAAGCGCACTGGCGACGGGTCCGTCACCAGCAGCCCTCAGGGCAGCGACAACGTAGGGCCAGAAGATCGCGGGGTCGCTGTCACGCTCATCGAGCGAGAGCCAGGCGACCGAACGCCCGTCGGCCGCAGTCGTCGCAAGCCAGTCTGCGAGCAGCGTCGTCTTCCCGAATCCGGCGGGAGCCGACAGGAGGGTCACGGACGATTCGGTGCCGAGGGTCAGCCGCTCGTGCAGTCTGGACCGCATCACGTGGCCGCGTCGACGAACGGGGATGCGGAACTTGGTCTCAATCAGGGGGCCCGCCATGACGACTTCCCCTCGGGGGCTCACTGTTCGCTCGAGACCGCCTGCTCGGACTGTGGCCTCACCGTACGCGGGCAAGCAGGCCCGTGAGCGCGCGGATGCGGGAGCGTGGCGTGCCGCCGGGCTCCGGGGTGCGCTGTCGTTCGATCAGCTCTGGGGATGGCTTCGCGCGGATGAGGACAAGTATCCCTTGCAGAGTTCGTATCTGCGGTCTAATATCGTCTTCTATGGCGAACCTGAGGATCGCGGACGCGGCGGAACTCCTCGGTGTCAGCGACGACACGGTCCGTCGCTGGCTCGACGCGGGCCGGCTGGCCGCGGGAACGGCGGGCGCTGGCCCGAAGACGGTTGATGCTGGCAGCGTCGCGGTGCTCATGGCCGAGCAGTCGCACCTGCAGACGCGGGTGGTCCAACAGTCCGCGCGCAACCGCTTTCCCGGCATCGTCACCCGAGTCGAGAAGGACGGCGTGATGGCACTGGTCGAGATCCAGGCCGGACCTCATCGCGTCACGTCACTGATGAGCCGGGAGTCCGCAGACGAACTCGGATTGGTCCCCGGGTCGCGCGTGGCGGGGGTCATCAAGTCGACGAACGTCATCGTCGAACTGGAGGAGGAGTCGTGAGCTGCGCCAAGATCTATGCGGCGCGGTCCGCGGCAGCAGCCATCGTCGTCGCCTCGGTCGTCGTCGCATCGGTGGTCGGTGCCGGAGCATCCGGCGCGGTTGCCCAACGACCCGCAGCGCCGACGAAGGTGACCGGCACCATCACCGTGTCGGCGGCTGCATCGCTGACCGACGTCTTCCCGGTCATCGCGGCAGCGTTCATGAAGAAGTACCCCGGCACGACAGTGACGTTCAACTTCGGTGGCAGCCCGGCCCTCGTCGAGCAGATCAACGCCGGTGCTCCCGTCGACGTCTTGGCCACTGCATCGGAGCCGACGATGTGGAAGGCCGTCAATGCCGGCCATGTGCGCCTGCCCTGGCTCTTCGCGAAGAACACCATGGCAATCGCGATGCCGCCCGGCAACCCCGCTGGTATCAAGCAGCTCTCCGACCTCGCCAAGCCCGGTGTGCTGGTCGCGGTTTGTGCCGTGGCCGTCCCGTGCGGGTTGGCCTCGCGAGACCTGCTCAAGCTCAACAACGTCGTCGTCCGGCCCGTGACCCAGGAACTCGACGTGCGCGCGGTCCTCGGCAAAGTAATGGCGGACGAGGTCGACGCTGGCATCGTGTACGCCACCGATGTGCGGGCAGCGGGCAGCAAGGTCACGTCCGTATCGATCTCCGCAGCGGACAACGTGACCACCACCTACCCGATTGCCACCGTCGTCGGGGCGCCCAATCCCGCAGCGGCGCAGGCGTTCGTGAACTACGTGCGCTTCACGGCATCGGCGCAGGGCATCCTGCGCACCTTCGGGTTCGCCAGGCCCTGGTGACGACCCGACGCGCGGCCGCGCCCCCGTGGTTCCTGATAGGCCCGGGGGTGATCGCTGTCGCATTCCTCGTCTTCCCCCTGATCGCCCTGCTGCTCCAGGCTCCGTGGGGCTCATTCGCCTCGATCATCTCGACGCCGTCCGCCATGGACGCCCTGCGTCTGTCGGTCATCACATCGCTGTTGGCGACCGCGATCGCCGCGGCCATCGGTATTCCGCTCGCGTGGCTCCTGGCACGTGAGATCCTGCCCGGCACCCGGCTCGTCAGAGCGTTCGTGATCGTCCCGCTGCTGTTGCCTCCCGTCGTCTCCGGCGTGGCCCTGCTCGCAGCCTTCGGCCGTCGCGGATCGGTCGGAGGGTTCCTGTACGGCACGTTCGGAATTCAACTCCCCTTTACGACCGCGGGAGTGATCCTGGCCGAGACATTCGTGGCGATGCCGTTTCTCATCATCACGCTCGAGGGCGCCTTCCGCTCCTTCGACCGCAGATTCGAGGACGCGGCCGTCACCCTCGGAGCCTCCTCGTGGACCGTGTTCCGCCGCATCACGATCCCGCTCGTCGGGCCATCGATCATCGCCGGTGCCGTCCTGTGCTGGGCGCGAGCCCTCGGCGAGTTCGGCGCCACCATCACCTTCGCCGGCAACTTTCCCGGTGTGACCCAGACCATGCCGCTGGCTGTCTACACGGCCCTCGAATCCGACCGCGATATCGCGATAGCGCTCAGCATCCTGCTGCTCACGGTGAGCATCGCCGTCCTCGTCGCCATGCGCGGCAACTACATGCGAGGGGGCACCCGGGCATGACCCTCGCCCTCGACTGCACGGTCACCCGCGGTTCGTTCTCCCTGGCCATCCGTGCCGCCATCGAGCCCGGGTCAGTCGTGGCGATCCTCGGACCAAACGGAGCAGGCAAGTCGACCCTCGTTCGGGCGATCGCGGGGCTGCATCCCATCGACAGCGGATCCATCAGCCTGAATGGGCGGATCCTCGATGACGGAGAATCCACCCTCATCCCTGCCCAGAAGCGATCAATCGGCGTTGTGTTCCAGGACTATGCGCTCTTTCCCCACCTCAGCGTCATCGACAACGTCGCCTTCGGCCCTCGCTCGCGGGGAGCCGGACGTGCTGCCGCCAAGGCGACGGCTGCGCAGACCCTGAGTCTCCTGGGCGTCGGCGACCTGGCCGGCCGCAGGCCCAGCGAGATCTCCGGTGGCCAAGCCCAGCGGGTGGCCCTCGCCCGCGCCCTGGCGACCGCCCCGGACGTCCTCCTCCTCGACGAGCCGTTGGCTGCCTTGGATATCGAGACGAAGGAGACCGTCCGCGCCGAGCTCCAGACCCAGCTGGAGTCGTACAGCGGCTGCACGGTCCTCATCACGCACGATCCGCTCGACGCACTCCTGCTCGCCGATCGCGTCATCGTCCTCGAGAACGGCATGGTGGCCCAGGACGGCACCCCCGCGGAACTGTCGAAGCGGCCACTCACCGACTACGTCGCCTCGCTCATGGGAGTGACCCTCCTGCGCGGGGAGGCATCGGCCGGCACGTTGACCCTGGTCGACGGGGGAGTCATGCGCATCGTCGACGAGGAGCTCGCCGGCCCGGCCATGGCCGTCGTGCGACCGGAGTCGGTGACCCTCCACCTGGCACACCCCGAGGGCAGCGCCCGCAACGTCTGGCATGGCATGGTCACCTCGCTGCAGCCCTCGCATGACCGCATCCGCGTGCACATCGAAGGTGCGCCAAGCGTGGTCGTGGCGGTCACGCCGGGGGCGGCTGCAGACATGCGCCTGGCCAAGGGAAGCAGGGTATGGCTGAGCCTGAAGTCGCTCGATCTTCACACGTACCCGGCCGGAATGCCGCGTCGCTAGCGGCGAAGGCCGTCCGTTCTCATAGTAGGCATCCGTGTTTAAGCGGGGCCGTTCGTGCGGTGCGCATCGAGGCGGGGCGAGCGGGATGATGGGCATGTGATGCGACGCAGTGCGGGGGCCGGGTGGGTTCGCACTCGTGCAATGAGTTCGCTCGCCGTGGTCGGGCTCGCCGGATTCCTTGGCCTCGGGGGGATCGGGGACGCGCCGGCAACGGCCGTTGATGGTCGAGTGGGCACCGCAACGGCAGCCATGGGAGACCAAGCCGCTGCTGCGCATCCCCTGCGCGTGCTTCTCATCACGGCACACCCTGACGACGAGACGATGTTCGACATGGGCCGATTCAAGGAGCGGGGCTGGGACGTCAGCATCGCGCTCGTCACGAACGGCGAGAACGGGGGTGTCGTCGAGGGCATCGTGGCCGACGTCGATCCGCTCTCGGGCGACGACGTCCTGATCGAACATGACCCTGCCCCGGGAGTCTGGCTCACGCAGCCGCCGGCTGGCCCGTCCATTCGAGAAATCGCCTCGCACGTCGCGCTCGCCCGCCAGCGACGTCATGAGTTCTTGACCAGTCAGGCACTCAACGGCGTCACCAGCGTGTACTTCCTCTCCGGCCTACGCTCCTCGGATTTCGAGGACAGCTGGGACAACGGCGTGAAGAACTGGGACACGCCCCTGCTTGAAGAGCGCCTGCTCCAAGTCGCGAAGCGGGTGCAGCCGGACGTGATCATCACGCTCAACCCGGACGAGACGTGGGCGCATCGCCAGCACTGGGGGCTCGCGCGCATCGTGCGCCAGATGTATGGCAAGGGCGAGTTCGATCGGCCAGGCGAACCACCGCCCACCCTCTATGGCATTCGCGAGCATGGCTGGTACGACCAGTCGCTGGTGCCGGAGCCAGGCGACGTGCGGTTCGACCGGACCGCCATGTCGCCGGTGCTCGGCGCGACGTACGAGGATGCCTGGACGAAGGCGACCTCCGTGTACATCAGCCAGAGTTCGCATCCGATCTGGTTCGGGGCGAGGGTCGCGGCCGGGCTCCTGCCCGGCTACACGGATTTCGACCTCATCCGGAGGCTGGATGCAACCGGGCGTCCGGGGCTGGCCGCGCAGTTCGCCTCACAGGCGCCGGATTCACGAGCAATGGCGGCCCTGCCGGCGAAGCCGCGGGTCGTCCGTCTTTCCCGAGGCTGACCGCACGAAATGGGCGGCGGGTACTGACTCAGGACACCGGCAGAGGCGAGTGGCGGAAGGCTCGTCGAGACGAAGCGGGGCAAGGCAATCCCTGCACGCGACGCAGTCACGCATCGCATGCTGCCATCGACGCGCGGGCCGACTGCCTCGTCAGCCTGATGGGCCACCGATGACGATCGAGCGTTACCTGGAAGCGCTCGCGCTGACAGTTCACGTCGACACCCCGGACCCCCGAGGCCCCTAGGCGGGATTGGGGAACCGGGGGAGCGCGGCTAGTCTGCGTGCATGGTCAAGTACCCCCTCGCCCTGCTCCCGGTTGTCTCCATCTCAGGGGGGCGCGCGCGCATTGCCCCTCGTGACTACGGTCAATCAAGTCAGTCCGGCAGCCCGGCCCAGGCGATCGCCTCGTGGGTCAATCAGGGCGCGGCCTGGATCCACGTGGTCGATCAGGACGCAATCGACGGGCATCCGTCCAGTCATCACCACATCGTGAGCGGCGGAGCGCACCTGCAGTACTCGGGCGTTGTGCGCGATCAGTCGTCGCTGGCGGAGGCCCTGATGACCGGGGCGAGCCGGATCGTCATCGACGCTTCCGACCTTGAGTGGGCGAGCATCGCGGTAAAGGAGCATGGTGATCGCGTGGCCGTTGGTCTCGACATCCGCCAGGCGGACGTGTTCGACATCGCGGGGCACCTTGAGCACGCGGGGTGCAGCCGATTCGTCGTGACGGATCATGCCGAGGCCCACCACTGGAAGCACGGGGATCGGCACCTGCTCGCCGACTTCTGCTCGCGCACGAACCGTCCGGTCATGGCCCGCGGCGGCATCGGACATCTCGGCGATCTGCACGCGCTCCACGAACTCGTCCCCAATGGCCTCGACGGCATCGTCCTCGACGATGCGCTCTACGACGGCGCCTTCACCTACTCGGAGGCTGTCGCCGCCGGGGCGGACCGCTTCGACATGTTCTTCTGGGGCCCGCCGCAGTAGGCAGTCAGCGAGGCCCAGCTCTGGGCAGACGCTTCTCTATCGTGAAATCCAGCGGTCAGCGCGC
>WLND01000349.1 GCA_009726075.1 Actinomycetota bacterium | reverse complement strand
TGAGGAATGCGACGTATTGGCTCACGCTGATCTCGAAGGCACCGATCGCGTACTCGTAGCCGACGGATCCGTGGCCAGTGTCCTGGTCGGCGGGGTTGCCCGCGTCAGCGACGTTGACGGTCTCGACACAGACGAGGCCAACACAGGGATTCGTCGATGGGGCGCTGGTGCCTGCACTTGAGCACGAGGCCCCGAGCAGAAGCAGGGGAGCGAGCCCTGCGGCAATGGCGACATTTCTTTTTCGGACCTGCGATAACTGCATGATCCAGGCACCCTCTCGTGGAGCGGCAGACGTGGCGAATTGCGGTGCCGGTAGGCCGATCGTATGCCTAGGATCCCGGTAGGAATGCCACGAGCGACTCCTGTGAGGTCCGTGCGCGCTTCTCATCCCCGTGAACGGGCAATGACGGCGCCGCTCAGGACCGCAGCACCTTGGCCATCGGGCGACCCTTGGCAAGCTCGTCGACGAGCTTGTCGAGCCAGCGGATCTGCTGCATCAGCGGGTCCTCGACATCCTCGACGCGGACGCCGCACACGACGCCGGTGATCAGGTGGGCCTTGGGATTCACGTCAGCGGAGGCAAAGAAGTCGGCGAACGTGGTTTCGTCCTGCACGTGAGCGCGCAGCGCCTGCTCGTTGAAGCCAGTCAGCCAGCAGATGACCTCGTCAAGTTCGGCTGCCGTCCGGCCCTTCTTCTCGACCTTTGCCAGATAGTGCGGGTACACGGATGACACGCTCGTGGTGAAGATGCGGTGCACGAAGCCAGCTTACGACTCGGAAGTGCCGAGCTCGCCGACGTCCGGCGTCACACGCGACGCAGGAGAGCGGTCGCCAACGTCCATCACGGTGGGGCGCTCACCATCACGGCACGAGGTGCGCCGGCGCGTAGGGTGACCGGAGAAGGCCGCGTGCGCCGACGAGTGGTGAGAGGCGCCGAACGATGAAGGACGTGACTGGGTGACCGCTCAGGAAAGGACGCCCACCGCATCGTCCGCGTTCCGCATCCCGTCGCGCGCGCGCCTGAGCGCCCTTCTCGGGAGCCGCAGCGCACTCTCGCTGCCGGTGATCGCTGCCTTCATCGTGGTGGGCTTCGTGCTGAGCTTCGCTTACCTGAAGCTCGTCTCGGGCGAGTCAGTGTTTCCCACCGGAATCAAAGCGGTTTTCACGCTCGTTGTCCCGTGCGGTCTCCTGCTCGTCGTGCGAGCCAGTGCCAATCGTCGCGGCTGGACGCGACCCCGGGTCTGGCTCGTTCTCGTCACCGTGTCGCTCGCAAGCGTGCTCCGCTCGCCCCTGGGAATTGGCGCTGTGACCGAATGGAACGTCGTGCGCAGCGATGAGGCCAATCCCATCGGCCGGACGGTGGGCGCGCTGCTCATCACGCTCGGAATCATGCTCACCCTCGGGGCCGTCGTGCACGTGGCTCGCGAGCGCAGCGAGGCACGGGCGGTTCTCCTCGCCGAGCAGGCGCGGCTCCGAGAACTCGTTGCGGTGACCAGCGAAGGTCTGGCCCGGGCCGAAAGTGAATTGCGCGCAAGGGCAGGCGAGCTGCTCGAGCCGACGATTTCCGAGATTCGATTGTTGCTTCAGGGCGAGCTCTCCGAGGCGGAGGCTCGCGCCGCGTCGTCGCGAATCACCGAGGTTGTGAACGAAGTCGTGCGTCCGACCTCGCGTCAGCTCGCGCAGCCACCGTCATTCGCGTTCGGTGAGCTAGGCCCTCAGCGGCCCGCAATCGTTCGGCTTCTCACCGATCGATTGGACGTGACGAAGGCGATTCGCCCGGGATTGGTCATGCTCCTCGCCTGGGGGGTTGTGGCACCCGGTCTTCTCATCGTCGGACCGGATTGGCAAGTGCTCGGAGTGGCGTTCTCCACGTGCCTTGCTGCCTTGCTCGTGTTGTACCTCGTCAAAGTGATCTGGCCGCAGCGACTTCGGACGATGCCGGTGGCGCTGGGGCTCGGCATCCTGACTGCTCTCTACCTGATCGTCATCAGTGTCATTCAGATGTGGATCGAACAGCGGGGCTCGATTCTGGGTGCCCACGTAGCCTGGGCCGTCATGTCGCGGGTGAATCTCGCGTTCTGGGTCGTCCTGGCCATGCTCGTCTCAGTGCTTGCAATGCTGAACGAGCACGGCAGGCAGAATCGCGCAAGCCTCGCAGAGCTCAATATCGAACTCGAGGAGCACCTTGCTCGGCTGCGCCGCGAGGCTTGGCTGCTCCACCGCACGGTGGCCCTTGCCGTTCATGGCCCGGTCCAGTCGGCGCTCGTGTCAACGGCGATGCGGCTATCGGCGAGTGATCGCACCGAGGAATCGGTCAACGATGCGCGGCGACGCCTCGATCATGCGCTCTCGGCGATCGAGCATGACCACCACGAAGTGCTGAGCGTCGACGACGCGCTGGCCGACCTCACTGGGCTCTGGAAGCCGGTGGTGCAAATCAGGGCTGACGTGTGGCCGAACGCAGAGTCACGTCTTGCCGACAATTATGGCCTGCGCCGATGCGTGATCGAGATTTGCCGCGAGGCGACGAGTAACGCGATCAGGCATGGCCAGGCGAGAGTCGTTGACATCTCGTTGATCGGGGTGGGCGAGACGATTGTCATTCGAGTTTCGGACGACGGCGACGGCGTACCGTCCGACCCTATCTCCGGGCTTGGCACGGCCATGCTCGATGACACCTGTCTGCGCTGGACACTCCTGAACAGGCCGGAGGGCGGTGCGGAGCTCAGCGCCTACGTAGTCTGAGCAGGCCGAGAATGTTCCAATTGAGGAACATTTCGGGGCTCAGGTCCGAGGCCCGTGACAGGATTGAATCATGGTCGGGAAGGGTCGGACGGTACTCGTCGTCGAGGACGACAGGCTGACGCTCGGCCTTCTCGCTGAGATCCTCACCCAAGCCGGGTTCGTCGTGGGCGCGGCCGATACGGTCGCCCAGGCACGGGTCATGTGGGATCGAATGGATCCTGATGCTGTAGTCCTTGACGTGGATCTTGGTCCCGGAGCGAACGGCTTCGACCTTGCCGATGCATTTTTGGCCCAGACTCCGTCCCTGGGCGTGCTGTTCCTGTCGACCTTGCCGGATGCACGGTTCGCGGGGCGAAACCCGGATTCGCTGCCGGTGGGTGTCGGATACATCCGCAAGGATCAGATCTCTGAGCCCAAGGTGCTTGTGGAAGCGCTCGACGCCGTGCTGC
>WLND01000348.1 GCA_009726075.1 Actinomycetota bacterium | reverse complement strand
GTCCTGACACTCCGGGACTCCTGAGCCTGGTCACATCGAATCGAGCCGGCGTAATCCAGCCGCCCCCGACCCCAGCACGGATGATCGCCGAAATCTCGCCAGCCGGGCCCTGACCCGTTCCGATGTGGCGCGCCACGGGACGTCCGTGGTCTCACGACGCATACTGCGTGACCCGTTACGCCTCAGGCATGAACCCGAACGCGATCGCGTCCTCGAACTGCGCCGATACCTCGCCCACGCGAACCGGACCGTCCTCCGCAACAAGGCGTCGCACCGCAGCCCCGACGGTGAGATCGACCTGGTCGAGGTCGACCCAGAAGATGCTTGGCAGATTCGTCCCCTCGAAGAAGTACCGCCTCCGCCGGTGGTCGGCCACCGTCCGCCACAGGGTCGGGGCGACGTTCGGGTGGGCCGGGTCGGGCTCGACCATGAACGGAACCGACACATTGCGGACGATTGCCAGGACATCGGCGATCGGCTGCACCTCGTCGTCGGCCGGAGGCACCAGTGCGAGGTAGTGGGTCGCCCGGATGAACCGATCGGCCGGGTCCTCCGAACCCGGGAGGGTGCCGCCGTTTGACTTCCATTGATCGACCAAGGCAAGTTGCTCGGCGAAGGTCGGGTCATTGGTCATCACCTGGTAGTTCCGCGAGTGGTGGATGACGAGGCGCCCATCAATGTGCTCGAAGATCGCCGAGTCGCCCGACGCATCGGTCAGCGACAGGTGGAGCGACGGCTCAAAACCGCCGGGCAGGATCGGTGCCACGATCTGGAACGGCTCGGAGCCCAGGGCAGCAACCGCCTCGTCGACCGTCGCGAACATGTCCAGGGCGTACTGGGCCCATGCGGTGACCGAGAGTCCCGGCCGCTCGAGGTCTCGCACGCCGTACTGGGCGGTGCCGAGGTAGAGCAGGTTTGCGACGAGGCCGGCCTCATTGATGCCATCGGTCGTCGCCGCGTCGTATCCAGCGGCAATCACAGATCCATAGGCGGAGGTCCAAGCGAGCGCGTTCTCCGTGGCCGCTCCGTCGCGGGCAAGCCCGGCAGGCAGGATCCACAGGTTGGTGCCGACCGGGACCATCCAGTCCATCGACCTGCCGGTCACGACGGTGTCGTTCGGGCCAAGGTAGGTCAGGCGGCTGCACATGTGTCGGGCTCCCGTTCGCTCGTCATTCGACTCACCCCACTGAGCCTCGTGAACCTGCTCAAGCGGCGCCTTCGCTGCACCTTCACCCCGGTTGGCTCGTGATGAGGCTAGCGCGATCGAGCGAGAGCGCACGGTGGCCTCGACCTCAAATCATCCCCGCCGGCCCCGCACTGGCGCATTCTGTGGAGCCTGAAAGGATCGAGCCATGACGGGCCTGTTCGCGAACTTCACCATCATCGCGAGCCTCGCGATGGCGGCCTGGGCGCTCGTCCACGTGATCGTCAATCGCCCAATGAGCCGAGCACTGCACTCCAGCCAGCTGGTGCTCGCAGGGCTCTTCCTTGTGCTTGCGGCCGGCGGCATCGTTCAACTCATCGGCAAGCAGCCGCAGATCCCATGGGCGGAATTCTTGGGCTATCTGCTCCTCAGCCCGCTGATCCCGATCGGCTCATGGTGGTGGACGCGTGGTGACAACACTCGAATCGGCTCTGCCATCATCGTCGTCATTGGGCTGGTGATGCCGATCCTCGTCGTTCGGATCCAACAGGTGTGGGCGATCGGTGGCTGAGCGAGCAAAGGGCGGGGCTCGCCTGCTGGTGGTTGTCTACGCGATCTTCGCGATTGGAGCCACGGCCCGGTCGGTCGTCCAGCTGTCCACCCGCTTCGACGAGGCTCCGCTCGCCTACGGCCTGTCCGCCATCGCAGCCGTCGTCTACATCGTCGCGGCGTTTGCGCTTGCGCGTGCAGATCGTACGAGCCGGCGGGTTGCTCGTGCCGCCCTGACGTTTGAGCTCGCGGGGGTCGTGATCGTCGGGACCGCGAGCCTGCTCGTTGCCGATGCTTTCCCCCGGGCAACGGTGTGGTCAAGCTTCGGAAGCGGCTACCTGTTCATCCCGCTCGCGCTGCCGATCATCGGCCTGTGGTGGCTGCGGCGCTCATCACCCGCGAATGGCACCTGAGTAGCCCGTCGCCCGAGGATTCGACATTCGCCGCCCCCGTTTTGCTCAAACGGCGGGATCCTCCAAGGTCACCTAGGCTGCATGAGGAGCGGAACCCCTTCCCTCCGCAAACGAGAAGAGTCGTCATGGACGAGCAGGCCCTGCTGAAGCTGTGGAACGAAAAGCGCATGCAGATCATCCTGGCTCAGGTCGCACCTGCGCTCGTGCTCATCGCCGTGTTTGTCCTTGCAGCGCAGGGAACCTTCGCGAACGCAAGCGATGCGTCGAGATACCTTGCCATTGCCGTCGCAGCGAGCACCGGGCTCCTCGCCGTCGTCTCCCAGTTCGCGGTGATTCGCGAGGCCGAAGCGCTGCTCCACGATCTTGACCGGGTCGAGAACGCCTCTGCGCTCACGAAGAAGATCGCATCCTCGCGAAGCTTCCTGTCCCTCACCGCTGCCGGTGTCATTGGCCTCAGTCTCGTGATCTTTGCCCTCGTCGTCTGGAGCGTCCTCGGTTAATCATGGCTATCGGAATCGCAATCATCGTCGTGTACGCCCTCATGGTGGGGATCCTGGTCTTTCGGTATGACCACCCGAATCCGCGCCGCGGCAAGATCAGCGGCCGCGGTGGAGACTTCTCGGAGTGATGCAGAACGACCGTCGGCAGGGGCTCGCGCCCTCCCTTGGCTGACTCGTTCGGTGGTTGCCTATTTCGTTGACACGACCTCAACCGTGGTCCCGATGCGGGCAAAGGCGTAGACCTGCTCAGAGGCTTCGGTCGACATACGGACGCAGCCGCCGACGCCGAGCGGCAAGCCAAGGGCGTCCTCACCGTGGATGGGCCGACCGTCGTAGGTGCGCGGGATGTCATGGAAGCCGATTGGCGCCCCTGTGCTCTCCCCGTGTGCAAACCGGACCATGTTCGCGAAGGTGAGCTTCTGGGTCGGATTCGCACTGCGCTGCGACTTCGAATAGACACGGTAGACCTGCGTTGCGGGCCGATCAGCGCGGCCCACCACCGGGAACCTCGCCACGACCTGCTCGCGTCCATCGATGAGCCAGACGGTCATCAGGCCCTTGTCATACACGATGCGCTTGCCCCGCTCCTTGCTGTTGGCC
>WLND01000347.1 GCA_009726075.1 Actinomycetota bacterium | reverse complement strand
CTCGAATGCGAGGGCGGCCACCAGTGCCCCGACCCTCGGATCGAGGACCTCGACATAGGCGGCGGTGAGCGGCGTTTCGACCCGGATGCTGTTGCCGTCTCGGCGCAGATACGCGAAACGCGAGAGCCGCACGGGGACATCCGGATCTGCGCCGGGCCCGGGGTCGGCAATCGGCGCGTCGTGCGGGATGGCGCTCGCCAGCGGCGTCGAACCCTCGTATGCGGTCAACGTTCGAAACCCGCCGTCGGCCAGCTGGCCTCGCAGGTCTTCCAGCGATGAATAGCGCCCAAGGCCTGACGGCTCGGTTGCCAAGTACCTGGTCTCGTCGGTCACCGTGTTCCCGCCCAGGCTCGTAGCCGCCCGACCGTGACGGGAAGGGGCTCAACCACGTCGACGGTCAACCGGTATTCGCGGTCTGCCCGGCGAGCATCCTCGGGATCCCGGAAGCACAGGACGACGTCCCAGCAGCTCCCCCCGACGCGTGCGAAAGGGCTGTACTCCAGCCGATGGTCCACATACTCGAGTCCGTCGTTCATGGCGTCGAGGAACGCAGCGGATACCTGGTAGCCGTTTGTCGCGACGAAGTTGAGTGCCCGCTCCCGCGAAACTTCCGGCTCCTGGTGGGCCCGAAAGTACACAAGGCGCAGGAAGTCCGTCACCGCCGCCTCAACCTCCGCTGACGCGGGCACGCGCAGCCGCGGCCAGTCGAGTAGCTGTGCACCATCCGACTCCAGCACCGAACCATCCTCTGCGGTTGCTCGACCGACGTCGGTCGAGACCATCGGAAGTGGGTCGAGGTCGGTGACCGCCGGGGCGCCAGCATTCATGTGCAAGGTTGCCAGGGACTGCCGCGCAACCTGCTCGGGGTGCCAGCCGTAGATGCCACGAAGTGACGCGACACGAAGGTCACGCACGACGGTTCCGTCAGCAAGAATCGTCATGTCGTCGAGTGCCTCACCCGGGATCGATGCGACGGTGATCTCGCCGCGGGCGCTCCCCAGCACGAGCGCAGCAAGGGTGTCGAACACCTCGCGCGCATACACACCGACAGGGCGCACCCGATAGCGGGGCTCACCGTCGAGGCTCACGACCCAGGTCAGCCGACGCGCGTCGGCCGGGAACTGGTCGAGGTGCGCTACCAGTTGCTCGACATCATCGAGCCTCCCGTCAGTGGGCACGAGGGTTGATCCCATTGCCTCCGCGAACATCTCACGCGTGGTCTCGTCCGGGAACTCGACACTCACGCTGCCGATGACGAAGGCAATGGCCGGATAACGCAGCGACGGCGTGATCGACGAGACCTCAACCGCACCAGGTGCCGCAGGCCCGCGTTCCTCGCGCTTGTAGACCTCGCGCGGGTCCGGCGGTACCTCAGGATGATGCACGGCATTGGAATGCGGGGGCATCCCGGTCTTCGGGGCAACGGCTTCGGGAATGGCGGACGGTGCGTCCGGAGCACATGGGCCGTCGGGGAAGGCCCGACGCGCAGCCTCGACCGTCATGCCGTCGAGCAGGACAGCGATCGCACGATCGACGGCCACCTCGCCGCCGATGCACCGATCGGCACCTGCGCCCGTACAGGGTCGAGCGGTTTCCAGCAGGACGCGGCGCACGCGCTGGGGATCCAGCGGTCCACCGGCCTGAATGACCGCCGAGGTCAATGCGGCGATGATCGCAGTAACAACCGGTGCAGCGACACTGGTGCCGTTCTCACGAACCACGTCGCCATCCGTGCTGGCACCGAGCACGTTCTCCCCCGGGCCCATGATCGAGTGGCCGTCGTAGCGTGAGCCGAAGTTGGTGAAGTGCATTGGGGCCCCGTCATCGGCGAGCGCGCCGACGGCGAGGACGGTGGGCAGCGCCGACGGGACGCACCAGAGCTCGCCGTAGTCGTTACCAGCCGGCGCGATGATGACGGCTCCGTACTCCTCTGCCTTGCGCACGGCATCGGCAATCCACGACTGGGCCTTCCCCGTCTGGGAGGGATGGCAGAACGCGCAGTGGATGATGCGGGCGCCCTGGGCCAGCGCGAATTCGATGGCTCGGGCGATGCCCAGCTCGTCTTCGACGGTTTCCTCATCCACGCCGGCCCCGAGGAGCAGGCCCCGGCAGTCGGGCACGAGTCCTTCGACCTCGGAACCCGGCTGCCCGAACATGATGCTGGCGATGTGGGTGGCGTGAGCAGTGCCGAAGCTGCCGGCCTCGCGATCGTCCAGCCAGTATCCGCGGTGCGCCACGACATTCGCTCCGACGTAGGCCGGATGCTCGATCCTGGCCTCACCGTCGAGGACGGTCACGAACACCCGCGCATCGCCGCGTGTGCGCGTACGAAGCTCCCGGATTCCGGGCAGGGAGTCGAGGTCAGGCATGCATCACCGGTGGATCAGCCCGCGGATGTAGGTCGTGAGATCTCGCCCATCAGCCGAGGCGATGCCCTCCTCCTCGAGCCGCTTGGCCCACGCCGCTCGCGCCACGATCCCAGAGCCGTTGGACCGCGCATCCCCCCACGGTGTGTAGATATGGGCGAGCGACCGAATCTCTTCGTCGTTCGGATGCCCGAGATCGTTCACATCTCGAATGTCCATCCGATCGAACGCTGCAGTGGTCACGGCCGCCGAGACCCGGGCGACGAGATCGGGGCCTGCGCTGCTGTTGACGGCTGGCGCGGCTGCCTTTCGTGCGGGCTTCCGTTTCGGCTCGGTCATCGCGATCCCGCCCGACCGTGGAACGAGGCGGGCTGCCACGGCGATGGATCGTCGTAGTTCGCCCCATGAGTCAGGTGCATGTACACACTGACGAGGTCCTTGAGGGTGCCCTCCGAGATGTTCACGGTGCGCCAGGGCTGGATGAGATCAGGGCGGACCACGGGTGGAGCCTGACGGGGCGACGGCACCATAGCTAGACCGACGTGGTCCAGCTGCGGACCTCGCCCAGGGTCACGGGCATGATGTCGCTGACATCGACGGTGAAGCGGTACACCTTGCGCGCCCGTCGGGTGTTATCGGGATCGAAGAACTTCAGCTTCACATCCCAGGCGTCAGCGTCGGCGCGCGCGAAGGGCGAGAGTTCGGTCTCGACGGACTCCAGCTGCATGCCGGCGCCAAGTGCTTCGGCAAACACGGTCGCCGCCTGGAAGGCATTGGTAGCGGCGAAGTTGAGCGCCCGGTCTGAGGAGAGGACACCGAGGTTGCGCATGTCGTAGTAGACCCGGTCAAGGAAGCTCCGGAGATTCTCCGCG
>WLND01000346.1 GCA_009726075.1 Actinomycetota bacterium | reverse complement strand
GGTTCGACCGCCAGACGATCGCAGGATTCGTGCGACGCTGAGGGGCCACTCCATCGACAGGCCGACTCCGGTGCAGAAAAAGGCAATGAGGACAAACGTCGGCGAACTCAAGGTCCAGACCATGAAAAAGCAGGCGAGCCCCGCGACGATCGACCCCTGAAGCAGTCGCTCCGTGGGCAGCCGGTCAGTCATGCGCGAGCCGATGACCCGACCGATGAACAGGCCCCCGGTGAGGCAGCCAAGCCCGGCGGCCGCTGCTGCCGGGCTCAAACCGGCCTGCGATCGCAGGAGGTCGACGCCCCAGAGGCTCAGGCAGAACTCTGCGCCGAGGTAGCACATCCCCGCGACGAGCGCCGTGTAGGTGAGGCGAGGCAGGCCGCCCGAGGTTCGCCTGGTCGCGACGTGGCCGGGGGTGCCGTAGTCGCTGACGCGACGTCCTCTGGCGATTTCGACGGCCACGAAGCCGATCACGGCAACGACCAGCCCACCGCGCCAGCCGATGACGGTCGCCGCCAGCGCCCCGACCGTGAGGGGTGCCAGCAGGCCCATGAGTGCGGCAAGGGCCGTGCTCTCGGTGAATGCTCCCGGGCTCGCATCGCCCTGATGCGTGGCGATGAACGAGTTCACCCCGACGACGCAAATATTGGCGAAGAAGCAGGCGATGAAGGCTGTCGCGAGCGTCCAGCCGATCGTCGATCCAGGCAGGAGGAACAGGAGGCAGAACGCGGCCGCGCCGATCACCGCGACGCGCAGGACGACGCCCCGGCCGAATCGGTTGTTCAGCCGCGCAGCGAGGAGCGCACCGATCACTCCCCCGATCGCGAGCGAGGTGCCGTGGAGTCCGCTGAGGGTCGGGGACGACCCCTGCTCATCGCGCAGGAGGGCCAAAGACGCCCCGAATCCGTAGACAAACCATGACCAACTGGCAAGGGTCGCGTAGGAGACAAGGGTAACCCTGTCATGCACCGGCCGAAGGCTCTCGGTAGTTCGGGTGGCACTCACGTTCGGACGGTCCTTCCACCGTGAGGCCGTCGTCGACCTCGTCCGCGCACGCTAGCAGGACGCGACCACCGGGCCGGGCTGCCCCGGACGCCGGTATCGTTCGGGCATTCCCCGCGAGCCAAGTTCGGGGTCTAGGTCCGTCGCCGGACCCCCGTCCTGATCGGAGGCACCATGGCGCGCATCCGCCGGCTTGGCATCGATGAGCTCGACCCAGAGGTCGCAGCGCGGGTCGCTGCCGAGCAGCGCACGCCGCTCGAGATGGCCGTGGGCTCCATCGTCGGGCATCGCCCGGATCTGGCCGCACCGCTGTCGGCATATACGCGTAGCCTGAAGAACGGCCTCCTGCCCCGGCGTCTCGTAGAACTCGTGCGATTGCGCATCGCGTTCCATAACCAGTGCCGCAGCTGCATGGCGATCCGCTATCAGGACGCAGTAGCCGATGGGCTGACGGAGGCCCTCGTGTGCTCGCTCGAGCGGCCCGCGGACGCAAGCGACCTCAGCCAAGCCGAGCAGGTCGCCCTGCGCTACGCCGACCTGTTTGCAACCGATCACCTGTCGATCGACGATGCGTTGTACGCCGCACTTGCCCGGTATTTCACCGAGGGCGAGGTCGTCGAGCTCGGACTGCAGGTTGCCCTGTTCGTGGGCCTCGGCCGCCTTGCCGCGACCTGGCACATCGTGGAGGACCTCCCCGCCGCCTTTCAGTCGACGAGCGCGGCTCCGCTCACTCCCTGGGGCAACGAGTCGGTCGTCGTCCGCTGACGCGGCCCTAGTCGGCCATGAAATTGAGCGTGACGGAGCTGCGCTGGGCGACCGCTCCTGCTGGGCTGGTCAGGGTGAATGTCACCTTCGTCGAACCAGCGTGCAGCGGCTTCACTGTGACAACGCTCGTGCCGGGGGCGCCCATGAGGTCGGTCTGCGCGGCCACGTAGGTGACCTTCGAAACCTTGGACTCGGCCGTGTTCTTGCTCGACGACACGGTGTACGCGTAGCCCGTCGAGGCATTCGACGTGATCGAGAACTTGACCGAGTTGCCGCCGGGCACCGACACCGTCTTGTTCCCGCTCTTCGGCAACGAGGTAATGACCGTGACGCTAGACGAGTCACCCATGGGACGCGCCATGGCAGCGCTCGCGCCGCCGACGGCCAGCGAGGCCACGGCTGCGAGGGCAACGATCGATCGGGTACTCCGGCTCATCTACTGCTCCTTGTCGGTTGACCGTGATGTGCTGTCGCGTCACGATGATCGACTAGCGAATCACGTACGCACGGTATACGGCATAACGGTTCCATTGCCCGTCCACCCCGGGTGCGGTTGCACGGATGTTGCACGGGCCGCGCTTTCGCGCCTTGAGCTTCGCGGTCCCGTCCGACGTGAACACGACGGCGCACTGGGCCTTGCCCGCCGTCACCTTCCAGGTGACCAGTTGCCCCGCTGTCGTGCGGAGGTTCGGCTTTCCGAGCTTCACGACCGCCCCCCTGTTGACGACGCCGCTGGCCGGCGCAGCGAGCCTGGCTGTCTGCCATCCGGGCGTCAGGAGCACGCGGTAGGTGTTCGCCGCACCCGAGAACCCGTTGCCGCTCCTCGTGAGTGCGGTCACCGTGCACGAACCCGATCCAGACCGCGCGGTCAGGCGATTGCCGGCCAGCATGCAGGGCCCGGACTCGGCGAGTTGAACCGGCATGTTCGACGTGGACGACGTGGCGAGCGCCATCGACGTGCCGTTCATGAACGTGACGGAGCCGCCGGGCACCCATGCCCCGGCCGCACCGACCGGGTCGACGGTGATGGAGTCGGCCCGAGTCTCAGCGACCACGACCACCTGATTCGTGGCCGTGCCCCGGGGAGTGCCGCGGTCACCGCTGTACGACGCCGACACCGTGAATGCACCGGCCCCCTGGGGCGTCCACTCGACAGATGCCTGTCCCTTGGCCACGGCCTGTGAACCGACCACCACGTTTCCGACGGAGAAGGTCACGGTTCCGCCGGCGCTCGCGGGCGTAATGGTCGCGACGAGGGTTGTCGGCACGCGAAGGACGTTCGTCTGCGGCACCGAGAGTGCGACGGTCGATCCGGTCGGGGTTATCAGGACCGCATCCGGCGAACTCGACGAGGCCTTGGCGCTGCCGTCGCCGAGGTAGGTTGCCACGAACGACACGCTCTGCGGCTCAGAGGGGACCTGGATCACGAGCGCTGCCTGTCCCCGCGCGTTCACGGCGATCGAAGCGATCGCCGTGCCGTCGAGATAGCT
>WLND01000345.1 GCA_009726075.1 Actinomycetota bacterium | reverse complement strand
CGGCTCGAAGCTCGGCGCGAGCCACCAGCTGTGGATGATGAACGAGGTCAACAAGCTCATCTGGCCGTCCCCGGCCGGTGTCGGCGTTATCGTCCCCGCCATGTGGGAGCAGACGGTGACCGTCGCGACGGGCACGAAGAACCTCGAGGGTGCAACGGTCATCACCAAGGCACCTGATGCCGAGTCGTTCACGAACACCTACGCAGAGGCAGCAAACGCTGAGCTCACGGCGGCTGGCCTGAACACGACCGGCGATGCATTCGCACCGATCACCGTCACCCTGAACGAGGGCGGCAACTAGCAGCAGCCCGAGCGCAGCACGCGCTCAGGCGAAGGGGTCGGTGGCAGCTGCCACCGGCCCCTTCGTTCGTTCCGGGGCCCGAGTCAACGACACGTCCAAGGATCCGGACCGGCTGTGCGTGCCTCAGTGCACGGTGACGAAGTCGATGAGCTCCTCGACGCGGCCGAGAAGCGCCGGCTCGAGGTCGGCATATGTCGAGACGGACGACAGGATTCGCCGCCAGGCCACGCCGGTATCGGTTCCCCAGCCGAGGGCGGCACAGACCCCCTCCTTCCAGGGCTGGCCCTTGGGAATGACGGGCCAACTGGGGATCCGCACCGCGGATGGGCGTACGGCCTGCCACACATCGATGTAGGGATGCCCGAGCACCAGCACATCGCCGCCGTACGCAGCCATGACCGACTCAGCAATGCGGGTCTCTTTCGAGCGCTCGACGAGGTGATCGACAAGGACGCCGACCCGGTGCCCGGGGTCGGGCTCGAACTCGCGCACCCGATCCAAGAGGTCGTCGATGCCACCGAGGTGCTCGACGACCACGCCCTCGACTCGAAGGTCATCGCCCCACACCTTCTCGATGAGGGCTGCATCCTGGGAACCTTCAACCCAGATGCGAGAGCCGCGTGCCACTCGCGCCCGGTGCTGCGACACAGCGACGGATCCCGATGCCGTGCGGACCGGGGGCCCGGTGGTCGGCGGCCGGACCGGTCGCACAAGGGTGACGGTCTTGCCCTCGAGGAGAAAGGCAGCGGGTCCGAGATCGAAGGGACGTCGGCGTCCGAGACGATCCTCGAGGATCACCGCCCAGCCGCTCGCCCCCCTGTCCCAGCCCACCACTGCTCCGCACCAGCCCGATGCGGCGCACTCGACAACGAGGTCTGGCTCGGCCACCACGGTCGGGATCGTGCGCTTGGGGCCTCGCGGATCATTGGCCAGCACATCGCGGCCGTAGCGGTCACTCACCCAGCAGGCCGAGTGACTCGAGCTTCTCGCGGAGCACGGGGTCGGACGGCTCAGTCAGGTGAGAGCCGTCCGAGAACACGATGACCGGGATCGACTGGGCGCCACCGTTGATGGCCACCGCCTTGTCGCGCAGGGCATCGTCCTTGTCGACCTCGAGGTACTCGAAATCAACGCCCAGCCTGGTGAGCAGCCGCTTGGACCGCAGGCAGTCACCGCACCAGTCGGCACCGTAGAGCTCGATCATCAGCTCTCCAGGCTCGCCATGACGTGCTTGACGCGCGTGTAGTCCTCGAAGCCGTACATCGACAGGTCCTTGCCGTATCCCGAGTGCTTGAAGCCGCCGTGCGGCATTTCCGCGACGACCGGGATATGCGTGTTGATCCAGACCGCGCCGAAGTCCAGGCCCTTGGCCATGCGCATGGCGCGCCCGAAATCCTTCGTCCAGACGGACGACGCGAGGCCGTAGGGCACGCCATTGGCCCAGCGCAGCGCCTCTGCCTCGTCCGAGAACTTCTGGACGGTGACGACCGGGCCGAAGATCTCGTTCTGGATCATCTCGTCATCCTGGTTCAGATGCGCAACGACGGTCGGCTCAATGTGGAACCCTCCGCCACCCTGGTGCTTGCCGCCCGCGACGATCTCGGCGTGCGATGGGGTGCGCTCGAGGAAGCCGAGCACGCGCTCCATCTGGCTGGCGTTGTTCACCGGGGGGACGAATCCGTCGCCGCCGGGGCCACCGTCGAAGGTGGTCTGGGTTGCGCGGGCCTGGGCCGCGATGGCCGCGACGAAATCGTCGTAGATCTGTGGCGCGACGATCATGCGGGTCGCAGCCGTGCAGTCCTGGCCGGCATTGAAGTAGCCAGCAACCGCAAGCCACTCCGCGGCAGCCTCGATGTCGGCGTCCTCGAAGATGACGACCGGCGCCTTGCCGCCGAGCTCAAGGTGGACCCGCTTGAGGTCGCGTGCAGCGGACTCGGCGACCTGCATGCCTGCTCGGACCGAGCCGGTGATCGACACCATCTGCGGCGTCTTGTGCTCGACAAGTGCCCGGCCGGTGTCGCGATCGCCGCAGATCACGTTGAAGACGCCATCGGGCAGCGCCCCGCACTCGGCGATGATCTCGGCCATGCGCACGGTCGAGACGGGGGTGGTATCGCTGGGCTTGAGCACGACGGCGTTGCCCGCGGCAATGGCCGGTGCGTACTTCCAGACGGCCATCATCATCGGGTAGTTCCAGGGGGTCACCTGGCCGATGACGCCGATCGGCTCCCGCCGAATGATCGAGGTGAAGCCCCGCATGTACTCGCCGGAAGAACGACCCTCGAGCACCCGCGCAGCACCGGCGAAGAATCGGATCTGGTCGATCATCGGTGGCAGCTCTTCGGTCATCGTGACCGCTATTGCCTTGCCGGTGTTCTCGCTCTCGAGCGCGACCAGCTCCTCGCCATGGGCCTCGAGGGCATCGGCGATCTTGAGCAGGGCCATCTGCCGCTCGGCCGGCGTGCTGTCGCGCCAGACCTCAAACCCGGCGGCCGCGGCGGCGTACGCGCGATCAACGTCCTGCGCAGTCGAGACCGGGGCGGAGGCGAACACCTCGCCGGTCGAGGGGTTGACCAGGTCGCTCGTGCGGCCATCGGCGGCATCGACGCTCTCACCGTTCACGAAGTTCTTCAGGACACGCTGAGCACTCATGGGTGGTCTCCTCTGGCATGGCGTGGTTCGGGAATGACTCGGAGCATAGTCCGACGCGGCTGCTTTCGGTAGTGAACTTGGCGGTTTCCTGCGTTTTTCGTCGCGTTTTCGCTATTTAGGTACGAATTCACTTGCCTTGAGGTCGCAGGTGGACCACCATGGCCACATGGCCCCTCGAGATCGGAGCACGACGCCCCCGCTGGACGACGTCTCCAAGGCCATCATCGAGCAATTGCAGGAGGACGGTCGCGCGGGCGTCGACGACGCGGTCGAACTGGGCGTGGACCGCCTCGGCGTCGGGCTGGTCG
>WLND01000344.1 GCA_009726075.1 Actinomycetota bacterium | reverse complement strand
GGTCTGCGTGAGGTCCAGGTGCAACTCCGCCGAGGCGGACTCCTTCTTGATCTTGGTCTCGGCCAGCGATCGAGGCCGGAAGTCGGCGACTGCCGCCGCCATGACGACGATGTCGGCATCGATCGCCTGCACGAGCATGGCCTCATGCAGGTCGGCCGCCGAGTTCACGCGCACAACACTTACCCCGGCGGGCGGCGCAACGTCGATGTGGGCCGCGACCAGCGTGACAGAGGCACCCCTGGAGACCGCGGTGCGCGCGAGTTCGATGCCCTGACGCCCGCTGCTGCTGTTGCCGATGAATCGCACAGGGTCGATGGCCTCCCGCGTGCCACCGGTGCTGATGACGACGCGACGGCCCGCGAGATCGGCGGTCGGTCGCCGGCGCAGGAGATCGCGCACCGCGTCGACGATCGACGACGGATCCGGTAGGCGGCCCGGCCCCGAGTCGCGGCCGGTCAGCCGCCCCTCGGCTGGCTCGAGCACGATCACGCCGCGCTCTCGGAGGTCGGCGACATTTCGACGTGTCGACGGGTGCTGCCACATCTCGGTGTGCATGGCCGGTGCGAGGAGGACTGGGCAGCGAGCAGTGAGCAGCACGTTGGTGAGCAGATCGCTCGCTACGCCGTGGGTGGCCCTGGCGAGCAGATCGGCTGTCGCCGGCGCGATGACGACGAGATCAGCCTCCTGCCCGAGTCGCACATGGGACACGGCCGCGGCGTTGGCCCACACGGAGGTCGCGACCTCACGGCCGGACAGCGCCGCCCAGGTCGCCTCCCCGACGAATCGAAGGGCGGCCTCGGTCGGCACGACGGTGACGTCATGGCCGCTCTCGGCCAGACCGCGGAGCACTTCGACTGCCTTGTAGGCGGCGATACCTCCGGCGACCCCGAGAACGACGAGTGGCCGGCGACCCCCATCGGGGGCACCGGCCACAGAATCCTTGGAGCTCAGACTGGCTCCTCGACAGCCTCGGCGACGAGGAGACCCGCATCGATCTCGCGCAGGGCAATCGAGAGCGACTTCTCCTGGACGTGGGTCTCGACGAGGGGGCCGACATACTCGAGGAGGCCCTCGCTCAGTTGCGAGTAGTAGGCATTGATCTGACGGGCGCGCTTGGATGCATAGATGACGAGCGAGTACTTGGAGTCGGTCTTCTCCAGGAGGGCGTCGATGGACGGATGGGTGATGCCCTCTGGGCGCGCAGAACTCATAGCACGAACCCTACCAACGCATCGACCGTCTTCGAAATCTCGGCGTTGATCACGACGTGGTCAAACTCGTCCTGGGCTGCCAGTTCGCCCTCGGCCGCGGCCAGGCGTCGGGCAACTGCCTCGGGTGATTCGGTCCCTCGGCCCAGAAGCCGCTCCCGCAGAACCTCCCAGGATGGCGGCGCAAGGAACACCAGAAGAGCGTCGGGGGCGGCCTGCCGAACCTGCCGTGCGCCAGCCACCTCGATCTCGAGGACGACCGGCGTGCCCATCGCGCGTCGTTGCTCGACCGGGGCGCGGGGGGTGCCGTAGCGGTTGCCCGCGAACTGCGCCCACTCCAGCAACTCGCCCTCCGCGATGAGCCTGTCGAACTCAGCGGCACTCACGAAGAAGTAATCGGTACCGTCAACCTCACCGCTTCGCGGGGGCCTGGTGGTCGCCGAGACCGAGAGCCATGCCTGCGGCACCCGCACGAGCACTTCTCGGACAACGGTGCTCTTGCCTACGCCCGAGGGGCCGGACACCACGACGAGCTTGCCTCGAATCCCCGGATCCTGGCCTGGGTTCACCGGGTGATCGCCTCGACCAGAGCATTGCGCTGGCCGACCCCGAGTGCGCCAACCCTGCGGCTCGGGGCGATCGACAGCGAGGCCATGAGCGACTCAGCACGGATCGGGCCGATTCCGGGCAGGGATTCAAGCAGCCATCGGACACGAAGTGACGCCCAATCGTCGCGATCGCTGCCTGCCAGCAGGACTTCACCGCCGGTCACGGCCGACGACTTGAGCGCCAGTCGGAGGGCCGCCCGCTCCCGGCGAACGACGAGGGCGCGCTCGAGGGCGGCCTGCCGCTGCTCCGCGGTGCGCTCAGGCACGCTCACCTGACGCGTCCGCCGATGTCATCGCCATCGAGTGCTCGAGCAGCGAGTGCGTCGCTACAGACCTGGCCGAGCTGCTTGGCCGCGACGGCAATATCGGGCGCCGCAGTGATGGGCCGTCCGATCACGAGGAGGTCGGCGCCGTCAGCAAGGGCCTGCTCCGGCGTTGCCGTGCGCTTTTGGTCGTCCGCGGATGAGCCCGCGGGTCGCACTCCCGGGGTTATCAGGACTATGTCGGACGGTACGGAATCGCGAATGGCCGCAACCTCGTGGGGAGAGCAGACGATCGCGCGAGCACCAGCGGAGACCGCCAGCGACGCGAGACGAACGGCAGCCTCGATTGCCGGACCCTGCATGCCGATGTCGACCAGGGCCTGCTCGTCGAGCGAGGTGAGCACAGTCACGGCCGTGATCCTGGTCTCCGGCAGTGCCTGCGCCGCGGCCTCGATCATCGCGGCACCACCAGCGGCATGCACGGTGAGGAATGCCGGCTCGAGGTGCGCAACGGCCCGAGCCGCTCCCAGGACGGTTGCCGGGATGTCATGCAGCTTGAGGTCGAGGAAGATGCCCACGTGCGGTGCGCCGGCGTTCGCCGCCGACCGCCGAGCCGTGTCAACGGCGGCAGATCCGTCACGGCAGTAGACCTCGAGGCCGATCTTCAGGGTGGAGACGTGCGGTGCGACCCAAGCGGCCCATCTGGCCAGGGTGTCGAGATCGGGCGCATCGAGCGCCACCGCAATGGGAGGCAGCCGACGGTCCGCCGATGGCGGCGAGGGCGACAGTGCTGAACGCACACCGTCGCTCATTCGATGTCCCCCTCGTCGCCCTCGCCGATGTCCAGGTGCGAGTGCATCGGAATCGGGAAGCGTCTGGGCGCCTGGTGCGCGTACGACACTGCGTCGTACAGGGACGCGAAGCCGCGTTCGTGCAGCGCCAGGGCGAGTTCACGCTGGACGCGGATCGGTGCGGACGGGTCATTGAATGTCGCCGTGCCAACCGATACCGCGTTTGCTCCCGCGAGGATGAACTGGAGGGCGTCGAGCCCTGTGCGGATACCGCCCATGCCGAGGATCGGGATCTCCGGGAGAGCCTCGCGAATCTGCCACACGCATCGCACCGCGATCGGCCTGATGGCCGGACCGGAAAGTCCGCCGGTGATGCCGGCCAGCGCAGGGCTCATCGT
>WLND01000343.1 GCA_009726075.1 Actinomycetota bacterium | reverse complement strand
GGATCACCTCGAGGGCCTCGCCGAGCAGTTGCATGAATCATGCTCGGCCTCCGTGCTCGACCGCAGCGATGTGGTGTACGTCGCCCGCGCATCGACGAACCGGATCATGACGATCGGGCTCGCGGTCGGGGCTCGGCTGCCCGCCTACTGCACCTCCATGGGCAAGGTGCTCCTCGCCGGGCTCGACGACGCGAGCCTCGACCAATACCTCGCAGCCGTCGAGTTCATGCCCCTCACCAGCAGAACCCACCGCGATCGGCGCGCGCTCTTGGACGCGGTGCTTGAGGTCCGCGAGCAGGGCTGGTGCATGGTCGACCAGGAGCTCGAGGACGGGGTCCGGTCAGTCGCCGTACCGGTGCGCGATGTCGCCGGCCGTGTCATCGCTGCGGTGAATACATCCGCTCATGCGTCGAGGGTCACGCTCGAGACCCTCTCGGATGGGTTCCTCCCCCACCTACGACACTGTGCCGAGTCCATCAGCGCGGACCTTCACGGCACCCGCGCCACCTAACCGGCGTCCCGGCTGGAACGTTGCTCGGGTGGTGCGTTGGTGTCCCCGTCCTGCTGGGTTACCGACTCGGGGATTGGCCGAGTTCGTCGATTGCTGCCCGGAGTCCTTCGAGGTCGTGGTCGAGGACGGGCCATCCGCAGGTCGCCTCGAAGGCTGCGGTCTTGGCCTGCTGGACGCCGTCGTAGTGGCCAGCGGCGTAGGCGGCTCGCAGGCCTGCTTCGTAGACAGCGACTTCGATGGGATTCACCGTCATGCCCCCTTCGCCGCGAGCTGGTGATTGACGGTGGCCGAGAGCTTGCCGCACAGGGAGCAGGCTTCAAGCTGTTCGCTTGGGTTCATCACAACGTGGCCTCCGTCATCGTGGGCGCGAGTGCTGGTGTGGTTCGGTGGGATGGCGACCGCGGCGAACTACCGGGTCAGAGGTGTCCGATCCGGTCCGCGTCCACGCATGAGGACGTCACCGTCGACACTCTCCGCATCACACGCTAGAGACTGGCGATTTCGGCCTGATTCGCAATGCGGGGGCAGCCCTGCCTTCGGGGCTCAGGTCGCCAGCTCCGCGGTCAGTCTGGTTCCTCGATCATCGGATTCCCGATTCCACTGCACGCACATCTCATCGAGCATTCGCGAGCCCAGGCCCTTGCGCATCCCATGGCGGCCGGCGCATCCGTCGTCCACGATGGTCAGGACGAGCCGGCGCCGTTGGGTCACGATCATCACATCCACATGCCTGGCTCCACCGTGACGAATCGCGTTGCCAACGCCCTCTCGGACGATTTCCGATGCGCATTCGGCGGTGGTCGCGCTCTCCGCCGCGAGCCGTGCAGCATCCTCGCTGAGGCTCCATCGCACGGTGCAGGCTTCGCTCCACAGGTCCGCCGTTTCGGCGAGGGTCTCCGGCAGCACGGCCGGGGGGCCCGAAATGGATCCGAGTTTCGCCATCGCGGCAGCGATGTCCAGGCGAATCTCCGAGACGAGCCCAGCATCCGGGTGCGGATTGGCAGTGAGTCGCATCGCCGCGGCATGAAGTGCGCTCTGCACCGAGCCATGGAGGATGTATGACACCCTTCGTCGTCCGATCCAGGCCTGTTGCCTCAGTAGGCTCACCGACGACTGAAGGTTCTGCACCGCCTCAAGCAATTGAGACTCCGTCGTTGATCGGCGTTCATCCACCGCGCAGTACAACGCGGTTCCGGCACCGATCGCGCCACCGATGATGAGCGCCGGGATCACGATGTGGCTTGGAGCCGACAGGCCGATGGCATCGAGGGCGATGACCCCGAGAGCAACGACAATCGACACCGCCATCGCCGTCGTGCCGACGCAGATGGCCACCGGGAGCCTCAGCCGACCAGCCGAGGCACGCAGACCCCCAACACCAAGCGCCACGATCCCACCGAGTCCGAGAAGGAAGTTCAGCGATTGCAGAGGGGTCAGCTCACGAACGGCCGGACCCAGGGCGGAGAGCATGGTGAGGACGGCCGAGCTACCGGGCAGGAGCGCATCTCGGGCCCGCAAGAACTCAGGGAGCGGCACCCGCGGCCTCGTCGCCGGTGCGACCGGCAGCGCGAGAACATCGAGGTCCACGCTCTCCGCAATGAGCTGATGGCTCAGGGGCCGTAGCTCCTCGTCGACGAGATGTCGCAGGGACTGGATACTCGGCGCGACGTCGGCGCCTGCTGCGACCTCGCCGAGCGTTACGTCGAGCTCGTTGAGCAGGGGCGCCACCTTTGCAGAGACGAGGGCGGTGACGCCGCAGGTAATCTCAGCGAGGCGGCCCTGCATGGAGATGTCCAGGTCAGCGAGGCCCGCCCGTTCACGATCAAGATGCTCGACGAGCTCGCGGTGACGATCATGCGCACTCACGGCAAGCGCGATGACGATGATCATCGCTGCAGCCGCGAGGGCCGCAGGGAGCCGGTAGCCGATTTCGATGTCCGGCGAGAACCCGAACCATCGGACGACGACCCCGAGAGCAATTCCCCTCACCAGGGCTGCGATGACAATCGCGGTAAGGGTGAGGCCCGGCTGGGATTTCGCCCGACCCTCGCAATGGATGAGGCGCCGCAGGATCTCGAAGGCGCCGACGAGTGCGAGTTGCGCGAAGGCCGACATGAGGAACCACACCGTCCAGGAACCCCCGAACCTCTCCCGATCGATGAACAACGGGCCAGCGAGGCTCACCGGAAAGTACAAGAGGGCGACCCTCGGGCCCAACGAGGAGGCATATCCCAGCCGCTCCCAGCGCCGGCGAACGTCCGCCAGCGCAGTGCCCCCAGTCCTCCGCGAGCTGTTCACCTCGAAGAACGGTTGTCATGCTCGCTCAAGGCGGGTGCGCCGATCCCCTCGAGAAACCTCCGAACCGCGGCCACGCGCACGTTGCCGTCCTGCGCCGCATCGACGCCGAGCACGGACGCTGCCCGGCTCAGGAGATCCTCGACCGCCTTCACACTGAGATTCCGATCGGCTGCGATCTGCGCATTCGACTTCCCCTCGGCCGCCAGCAACATGACGTCGATCTGCTTCTGGGTCAAGGACGCCAGCGGCCGCCCGCTGTCCTGATCGTGGCGGTGCCGCCTCAAGTCACTACCCCGCATCGCGGCATCGAGCGCCTCGACGAGCGAGTCCACGTCCGACAGGGCCGTCTTGCGCAGGTAGGCGACACTTGACGGCAGCCCATCCGTTCCGTGGTCGGAGAATCGTGGATCGGGCAGATTCGTGAGGAATACCACGGCGGCATGCGGAGACACCTCGCGCAGCATGTC
>WLND01000342.1 GCA_009726075.1 Actinomycetota bacterium | reverse complement strand
CGGGCACCCTGCGGGGCGAGTTCGAGGCCGTCAATGTGACATTCGGCTACAGCCGGCTCGGATCCCCGGTCGTGACCGATCTGAGCCTGCACCTGCGGCCAGGAGGTCGGGTCGCCCTCGTTGGACCGTCGGGGTGCGGCAAGTCGACCATCTCGAGGCTCGTGACCGGGCTCTACCGGCCGTGGGCGGGCGAGATCCTCATCGACGGACGCCCCCGCCGTCGCCATGCCCCGGAGGTGCTGACCGATGGCATCGCCCTTGTCGACCAGGACGTCACGATCTTCGCCGGAACAATCCGCGAGAACGTCACGCTCTGGGACCTGACGATCCCCGAGGCCGACATCGTGCAGGCCCTGAACGACGCACAGCTCGCGGACGACGTGGCGCTGCGGCCGGGTGGCCTCGAGGCGGTGCTGGCCGAGGGTGGCTCCGACCTATCCGGGGGGCAGCGGCAGCGACTTGAACTGGCCAGGGCCCTGGCCCGCCGGCCCCGGCTGCTCGTCCTCGACGAGGCGACCAGCGCACTGGACCCGCCGACCGAGGCGCTGATCGACCAGGCCATCCGGCGGCGCGGAATCTCCTGCCTGGTCATCGCGCACCGACTCTCGACGATCCGCGACAGCGATGAGATCATCGTGCTCGACCGAGGCAGCGTCGTCGAGCGAGGAACCCATCCGAGCCTCATGGCACAGGGCGGCCCCTACGCCGAGCTGGTGAGGTCGGGGTGAGCGTCGAGCCGGCTGCCGCCACCGAATTGGCCGGGTCTGATGCCTGGGAGCTCGGCGCGGGCGAGGTGCTCGAGGCGATCACCGGTGAGGTCCTCGTGTTTGGCGTTGCCGACAACGGACGCAGGATGCCGTTGGCCAGTGTCGGGCCGGGCGGGATCGTGTGCGGCTGCGATCCGACACCGGATCGGATCCGGCTGCTCGTGACGGGCAGGCCCGGCACGACGGTCCGCCGCGGCGGTCTGGCGGACTTCATGGCACGTGACGCCGATGGCGGTTGGGCAATCGAGGCAATCGAGGGGTGGATCTTCCTCGTTGGCCAGGCGTGCGTGGGCGGGAGGTGGGTGCACCGGGTGGTGGCGCCCGGTCCGGAGGGGCTCAGGCTGGCCCCCGGGGAGTCCGTGTCGACGACCGCTGACGATGTCCCGTCCTCGAACCAAGCGGTGCTCGGCTGGCTGCGCGTGACCTCCGGCTCGGCTCGGTTCTGCGGCTGGCAGGGAGCCGAACTGGGCGTCCTCGATCCACCGGTTCCGATGACTCGCGGGGTCTGGCTGACCAGTGGACTTCGCTGCCGCATCGCAACAGCCCCCGCACCGCAGGGCCTCGAGCAGTGGCACGGGGCGCTGAACCTGATCGGCCGCCTCGCCGTCGAGGCTGCGGTCGCGAGCCAGACGGAGCAAGACCTGCAGCGGGAGCAGCGCCTGCTCACGGCGCAGGCACGCGAGATCCGTCATGAGCAGGAGGGGATCGACCTGCTCGCCGGGTCGGTGATCGGTCCGATCACGCGGCCGACCGAACCCGCTGATCTGGCCTCCTCAGCACTGGCAGCGGCCTTCCTCGTTGCCAGGAGCGGTGGCCTCGTCATCGACGAGGCGGCCCGGGCTCGGGCCCACCAGGAGGTCGAACTCGGGCGCGATCCCCTGGTGGCCGCGGCAGAGTCGTGCACGGCTCGGGCTCGTTCGATCGATCTGTCATCGTCGTGGTGGGAGAAGGAGGGACCGCCCCTCGTCGGCGAGCTCAAGCGCGGTGGTTTCGTCGCCATGGCATGGCACGGCAAGGGCTGGACGGCCCTTGACCCTGCGGCCCCGACAAGGCGACTGCCGGTCGACGCAGCGTTCGCGGCGCTCCTGTGCGACAGGGGCACCGAGCTCGTGCCGATCCTGGCCCCGGTCACGACGGACCTTCGAACCCTGCTCGCACTGGCCTCGGCCCGTTCTCGACGGGAAATGGCCGCCATCGTCATCCTGACCGTGGGCATCGCGGGCCTGGCGTTCTTCACGCCCTACGTATTCGGGCAGATTGCCGGCTCATTCGGGGTCATCTCGATGACGAGCCTCGTGACGTCGCTCGCTGCCCTGATGGTGCTCCTCCTCGTGACGACGTCGTGGGAGTTCGTCCGAAGCCTGGCGATGCTCCGCATCCGGGTGACATCGACCGCCATCGCCGCCGGTGCTGTCTGGGACAGGATGATGCGGCTGCGATCAACGTGGCACGACCGTCACTCCCTCGGCGACCGCATGACGCAGTCCTCGGCGGTGATCACGGCCGCCGGGCAGGTGCCCGATGCGTCCATTGCCGGGCTTCTCGACTCGGTCGCGGTACTCGGCAGCCTGGCCGCGATCGCAACGACGACGGGTCCACTGCTCGCGGCTGTAGCCGCGCTCCTCGCGGTGCAGATCGCCGTCAACCTCGGGCTCGTCCGGCGTGGGGCCAGGCTCATGATCGCGCGGGTCTCTGCCGGTGCTGCGGCGAACGGCCGCCTCATTGAGACCCTTGGCGCGGTGAATCGACTCCGGGTATCCGGGGCTGAGGATCGGGCTTTTCGGCGGTGGGCCCAGGTTCATGCGCGGCTGACGAAGGCCGACCTTTCGCTGCGACGGCTCATGACGGTGCAGGGCATCGTGATCGGGGCCTGGCCCCTCATTGGGCTCATCGTGATCGTGGTCGTGACGGGCATCTCCGGAGCGACGTTCAGCGAATTCGTCACGGCCCAGACAGCAGCAGGCATTGCGACGGCAACGATTGCCGTGGCATCGATGTCGGCCGGTTCGCTGCTCAGCGCGCAGTCCGTCCTGCAGCGGCTCGACCCTGTCCTTGAGGCGGTGCCGGAGGGGTTTGGCCAAGGAGTCAATCCCGGAGTGCTGAGCGGCGCTGTCACCTTCCGCGACATCACGTTTCGGTACGAGCCCTCCGGGGCGCCTGTCCTGAGCGCCGTGTCATTCACGGTGAACCCCGGCGAGCATGTGGCAATCGTCGGTCCGTCCGGGAGTGGCAAGACGACCCTGATGCGGATCCTGCTCGGACTCGAGGATGCCGAATCGGGGGTTATCTCCGTTGACGGCAAGGACCTGGCATCGCTGGACCGTCCCTCGGTTCGTCGTCAGATGGGAAGCGTGCTGCAGTCATCCAGGCTCCTGCCCGGGTCCATCCGCGACAACCTCGACATGGGGCGCGGGCTCACGTCCAGCGAGATGTGGACGGCATTGGAGTCGGCAAGCGTGGCTGACGATGTCCGGGCCATGGGCCTGGGGCTCGATACGCCGGTCGTCGATGGCGGTGGCACGATCTCCGGGGG
>WLND01000341.1 GCA_009726075.1 Actinomycetota bacterium | reverse complement strand
GCGGGTGCTCGACAACTGCAACGTGAAGTGGTGCCTCGACACCGGTCACCTCGCCATCGGCGGCGTCGATCCGGTGGCCTTCGCCCGTGAGTCGGCCGACCGGGTCGGGCACGTGCACCTCAAGGACGTCAATATGGGGATGGCCGGGCCGGTGCTTCGACGCGAGATGCCGATCATGGCCGGCGTCCAGAGCGGGCTCTTCACGCCGCTCGGCCAGGGCGACGTCGCGATCAGCGCCGTCATCGAAACCCTCGAGGCCTCGGGCTACGACGGCTGGTACGTCATCGAACAGGACACAGCGATCACCGGCCCGCTCCCGGACGACGGAGAAGGGCCGATCACCTCGGTCTCGGTATCGATGGACTACCTGCGCGATGTTGTCGCGCCGCGGCTTCAGGGCTAGGCGTCGCATGGCCCTTGACCTCCTGTCGGTCGGACGCGTCAGCGTTGACCTGTATGCGCAGGAGCCGAACCACTCCTTCTCTGAACCCCAGACCTTCATGAAGTCGGTCGGCGGCAGCCCGACCAATGTCGCCGTCGCGGCAGCTCGGCTCGGGCTGCACTCCGGGGTGGCCACGAAGGTGGGTGGCGATCTCCTCGCCCCGTTCGTCCTCGCGAAGCTCGCCGGGTTCGGCGTTGATACCTCCTATGCCGGCGTGGACCCGCAGGGGCTCACGCCCGTGGTCCTCGCCTCGCTCGACCCGCCGGCCGACCCGGCCATCATCTTCTACCGCGGCGCCGCGGCACCCGACACCACGATTCTCGCGACTGATGTTCCCGAGCAGGTGATCCGCGACTGCCGTGTCCTGTGGATCAGCTCCTGCGCCCTCGCGGTGGGCACGACGGCCGACGCCTGCTTCGCGTGGCTCGACCAGCGGGCGCGCGCCGAGCACACGATTATCGACCTCGACTACCGGCCAACGCTGTGGGCAGACCCCGCCGATGCACGCCGAGCAGCTCAGCGGGCGATCGATGCCGGCACAGTCGTCGTCGGGAACCGTGACGAGTGCGAGATGGCGATCGGCGAAACCGATCCTGATTCCGCGGCCGATGAGCTCCTCTCGCGGGGGGTGCGCCTCGCGATCGTGAAGATGGGCGCGGGCGGTGTCCTTCTTGCGACCGAGCACGAGCGACTCCGGGTGCCGCCCCTGTCGATCGATGTCGTGTGCGGTCTCGGAGCGGGAGATGCGTTCGGCGGGGCCCTCGCCTACGGGCTGCTCGAGGGATTGCCGCTCGACCGCATCGGCGAGCTTGCGAATGGCGCGGGTGCCTATGTGGCATCGCGGCTCATGTGCGCCGATGCGATGCCCGACCTTGCGTCCCTCACCTCCTTCGTCCTTGATCACCGAAAGGGGTCACTCGCGTGACACAACTCCAGCCAGCGGCGTACGCCGACCTCATCGAGGCCAGGGTTCGCGAGCCGAGGGCCCTCCAGCGGGCGCTCGCCGGACGTGCCCGACGGACCATTCCCGGAGCCGATGGTCGCCTCATGCTCCTCGCCGCCGACCACACCGCTCGCGGAATGCTCGGCGTGGGCTCCGATCCACTTGCTATCGCCGACAGGTTCACGCTGCTCGACCGGCTCGTGCGGGGGCTGGCCGTCGACGGCGTCGACGGCGTCATGGCGAGCGCCGACATCCTCGAGGAGCTCGCGTTCCTCGGAGTGCTCGAGGGCAGGCTGGCGATCGGCACGATGAACCGCGGCGGCATCATCGGCGCCAAGTGGGAGCTCGACGACCGCCTCACCGCCTACGACTCCGAGCACATTGCGAGCATGGGTCTGGACGGCGGCAAGACCCTGCTGCGCATAGAAGACACCGACCCGGGCCTGCCGCCAACCCTTGAGATGGTCGCGCGGCTCACCACCGAGCTTGCCGATCTCGGCCTCATGTCGCTCATCGAGCCGCTGCCGTATCTGAAGAACGAGCATGGTGGGGCGCACCTTGACCATTCCGAGGAGCGATTGATCAAGGTCGTGGCCATCGCTTCGGGACTGGGATCGTCATCGGCCTTCACCTGGTTGAAGATTCCTGCGACCGCCAATCCTGATCGCGTCGCAGCCGCAACGAGTTGCCCTATCCTGCTGCTCGGCGGCGATGCCGGCGCCCAGTGGGAGCAGGTGTTCGCGCGCTGGGAGCAGGCGCTTGCCGTGCCCAATATCCGCGGCCTCGTGCCCGGTCGGGCGCTGCTATACCCGGATTCGCTGACCGTCGAAGAGGCTGTCGGACGTGCCGCACGCCTCGTGCATCGGGGGCTGTCATGAGCTGGCACCGGCCGGCGGGCACCTTGGCGACCACCGACACGCTGCTCACCGTCACGCCCGAGGATGCCGGCTGGACCTACAGCGGCATGGAGGTTTTCGACCTCGCGGGCGGAGCGGTAATCACCCGCTCAATGGAGGGCATCGAGGGCGTGCTCGTGCCGCTCTCTGCCTGCGGAGTCGAGGTGACGGTTGACGGCGAGGCCTTCACGATGGCCGGCCGATCAGGGGTCTTCGATTCGGTGAGCGACTGGCTCTACGTGCCCGTCGGCTCCGTGCTCACGATCGGGGGCGCGAGCGGCGAGGTTGCCCTGTGCACTGCCCGGGCCACGGTCGTGTTTCCGGTGCGCCACACGCAGGCGAGCGACGTCTCGGTCGAGGTCCGCGGGGCCGGACGTGCCACGCGGCAGGTCACGAACATCGCGACCCCGTCGTCCTTCGAGCACGCCGACCGCATCAACGTGTGCGAGGTGCTCACCCCCGGCGGCAACCTGTCTTCGTGGCCGCCGCATCGCCATGACGGCATCGGCGACTGCCTGACGAACAACGAGGAGATCTACTACTTCCGCATCGGGCGGCAGGATTCGCCGCACGGACATCCCGATGGGCAGGGCCTGTTCCACGTCTACACCGTCGATGGCAGCGTCGATGAGACCGTCACCATCCATGACGGCGATGTCTACCTCGTGCCGCAGGGGTACCACGGGCCGACCATCGCGCCGCCTGAGTACCCGATGTACTTCCTCAACGTCCTGGCCGGGCCGGCCGAAGACCGCACGATGTCGTTCTGCGACGACCCGGCCCACCACTGGATTCGCGAGGACTGGGAGTCGCAAGAGCTCGACCCCCGGTGCCCGATGACCTCCTCGACCGGCAGGGTTCCCGCATCAGGAAAGGCACCACGATGAAGAAGAAGATCCGCATCGCCGTTCTCGGCCTCGGCTGGATGGGCCAGGCGCACAGCAGGTCTGCCCTGCGCATCCCCTCGCTGTTCCCTGATCGCGACTTCGACCCGGTGCTGACCGTGTGCGCCGATACCGACGCG
>WLND01000340.1 GCA_009726075.1 Actinomycetota bacterium | reverse complement strand
AGCGGATGGTCCGCCGATTGCGCAGGCGCAGCCGGCGTGCCTCGAGCGACCATGCGCTCACGACCGACCCGAGGACGGTACGGCACCAGTAGCGGTAGAAGCCCTCGCCAAGGCGGGAGCTGGCAGGATCGTCGGGCGTTGCTACGCGCACGTGGTGGCCGCGATTGTGCTCGATGTAGAAGTGGCCGTAGGCCGACTGCGCCAGCGCGATCTTCGCGAGCCTGCGCTCGGACTGCTCGCGCTTGTGACCGAGTTCGTGTGCTGTGTTGATGCCGATGCCTCCGACGAACCCGAGGGTGATCGCGAGGCCGATGCCCTCGGAGATACTCAGCCCGCCGCGCGCGATGACCCAGCAGCCGAGCACGAGGCCGGCGTATTGAAGCGGGAGGTAGAGGTAGGTGACCCAGCGGTAGTAGCGGTCAGTCTCGAGGGCGGCGATGGCGTCATCGGGCGGGCCGGCGAGGTCGCGTCCGGCAATGAGGTCAATGATCGGGACGGTGCCGAGGACGAACAGCGGGCCGATCCACAGCCAGGCCCCCCAACCGGTGACGGCGTGCATCCCGATGCCGATGAAGGTGAGGCTGGGCACGATGAGACCGACGGCCCACAGGGCCTTTTTCGGATCCCGCCACGTCGGCTGCTTCATGACGCGACGATATGAGCCGCATGCGTTGTGCGCAAGGGTGCGAAGTTCCCGGGACCTGCGCAATGACACGGCCGGCGTGCTCTCGCGAGTACGGGCGGGTGAAGACATCGTGATCACGGTGAACCGCAAGCCGGTTGCCCGGGTGGTTCCGATTGGCGTCGAGCGAAAGGCGTGGTTGGCGCGGACAGAATTGCTGCGCCCGCTTTGGTCTGCCCAGGCCGATCCCGGCCTGCGAGACGACCTTGCGCGGCTGGCGGGCGAGACGACCGATGACCTCGGAGAAATCTGATGGCATCCCGCGGGTTACTCGACATTGTCGTGAATGTCTGAACTCCGCGCCTGAATTTGTCGCAGAGATCGGCAATACTGGCGACGTGAATTCGACCGACGTCTACGACCCGCTGTCGCATGAGTCCCACGAGGACCCGTATCCAGCGTATGCGCGGCTTCGAGACGAGTTCCCGCTCTACTTCATCGAAGCACACGGCGTGTGGGCGCTTTCCCGATATCAGGACGTGCGTGAAGCACTGCGCGACTGGGAGACCTTCTCAAGTGCGCAGGGCGTCGAGATCGGCGAGTACGTGCAGTTCTTCGGCGAGGGCAGCATTCAAGAACTCGATCCGCCGAGCCACGACGTGCTGCGCAAGGTGCTCGCACCGAGATTTCAGAGCCGGCGCATCAAGGAGTACGGGCCGCTCATCCGCGCGACGGCCGAGCACCTCATCGATGGATTCGCGGGTCGGTCGCGCATCGACCTCGGTCAGGAGTTCACCCAGCGCTTGCCAATCCTGACCATCTTCCAACTGCTGGGGATCCCGCAGGACGACTACGACTGGGCAACGTCCGCGGGCCTGGAGATGCTCCGCCGCCCCGCGGGCGAGGCGGGCCCGTCTGCGGCCGCGGCTGCCCTGCGCGAGGAACTCGTGGGCTACTTCGTCGATCAGGTGAACCGGCGTCGCGTCGATGGCCCGACCGATGACCTCTTCAGCGATATGGCGCTGGGTATCGACGCGGGAGCGATGAAGGAGAGCGAGATTCAGGGTCTGACCCTCCTCCTTATCGCCGCCGGCATGGAGACGACCTCGAGCCTCATGGGCAATATTGCCCACGCTGTCGCGACCGAGGCGGTCGCGGCAGAAGACCTTCTCGACGGCACGGGAGCGTTCAGGGCCCCGGCCATTGAAGAGTTCCTTCGCTTCGACGCGCCAGGGCAGTGGCTCGCGCGCGTGACGACCCGGCCCGTCACCATGCATGGCCACGACCTGCCCACCGGTTCGCGGGTCCTCGTCCTGTTCGCGTCGGCGAACAGGGATCCGCGCGAGTACGAGCGTGCCGATGAACTCGTGCTCGATCGCGAGGGGGCCCGAAACCTCGCCTTTGGTGAAGGTGTCCACTTCTGCCTCGGAATGCCATTGGCACGCATGGAAACCCGCATTGGGATGGCCGCACTCCTTGCGAGGTACCCATCCTTCCGGCTCGAAGGCGAGCCGGTGCGCTACCCATCCCATGTCATTCGAGGATTTGAGAGCATTCCGGTCACCCTGTCCTGATAGTGCGGTAGGGTTCTCTTTTGGATCAAGACTCCGGCGCCAAGCCTTAGCTGGCCGGAACCAACCGCATGTTTCGTCAGACGGTGGTCTAAGGGGATCTGCCCGGCGCTCAACGCGCCCGGGAAGGACACGTACGGGGAGCAGTTCATGATTTCGACCACGCTGGTCTTGTAGCACCGACACCACACCGCGCCGCCCTTTTCACGTCACGCTTCGGCATGCCGTGGACAGGCGCGTTGCCGTCATCGATCGGGTCGTTACGTCCGATGCCTGACGGGGACTCGATCAATGAAGACCAACCAAACCAGCGGGAGTCAGCCCAGGTGAAGGAGATCGCATGACAGTGATCGTTGTTGAAGAGGTCATGAGCGGCCAGGACATCGCACGCCTCATCGCCTATCTCTCCGAGGTTCTCGCCAACGGCGAGGCTGAGGATTTGTGCGGCCAGGAGACTGTCCGCCTGACCAAGCGTCCGGGCATCCCCTCCGCCGAGGCCCTCGAGGAGTTCGTCGATCTCTACGGCGACGACGAGTG
Source organism: Actinomycetota bacterium (assembly GCA_009726075.1). Lineage (GTDB taxonomy): Bacteria > Actinomycetota > Actinomycetes > S36-B12 > S36-B12 > WLND01. Next base: position 582 of record WLND01000340.1, on the reverse strand, counting down.
CTACGACGCCGATCACCGCGACGACTGCTCCTGCCGAAGGGACGCCGCCGACAGCGACCCCCGTTGGGGCGTCCTCGTCCAGGGGATCAGGTCCTGCGGGCCGGTGCTGTACGTGGCATGCCCTTCCGTCGGCACCCACGGGCGGCTGAGCGACTGCTGGATGTGCTGGGGAGACGTGATGCGCGGAGTCATCGAGGAGTCGGAGGCGGTCACCCCTGCCCCGAGGGTGGGGGAGCGATGAGCGAGGGCGATGTCGAGTGGGACTTCGACGACTGGCCGGATGTCGCTCCGACCGAGATTCTGCCCGGACTGTGGATGGGGGGCCTAGCCGACGAGGAGTATCTGGGCTGCCCGCTTGGCGATGGTCACTACTCCTTCGACTCCCCGTTCGACGCCGTCATCACCCTCTTTGGCGATGCCCAGCCATCGCCCTGGGGTGCCGTCGAACTCCGCTTCGGGTTCCCCGACGACGACCTCGAACCGACGTGGGCGCGAACCTGTCTCAGCCTGGCGGCCTTCGGGCACGCCCACTGGTCGGTCGGCTGGCGCGTGCTCGTTCGATGCCAGCAGGGGGTGAACCGT
>WLND01000034.1 GCA_009726075.1 Actinomycetota bacterium | reverse complement strand
GTGCGGAACAGCCCGAGGGTGGGCGAATCGACGCGCATCGACTCCTCGACCGCGATCCCGAGCAGGCCGGGGTCATCGCGCAGGCGCTGGGCCAGACCCGCCTCGGTCACGACGCGGTGCAGCAGGTTGCTCAGGTGCATGGTCGTGGTCTCGATGCCCCCGAGGAGGACGAGAGCGAGCACCTGCCCGACTTCGGCGTCGTCGAGGTGCCTGCCAGCATCCTCGGTGGTCAGGACCATGGTCGTGAAGTCATCGGGCGCAGTGCCCCTGGCGATGAGGGCTCGACGGTCTGCGATGTGCTCGATGAAGTAGTCGTCGATCGCTCGGGACGCCTGGGCGTAGGCCTCCTCGTGCCCGGGCATCCCGGCGGTACCGGCGACCCGAGCGTCGGACCATCGCCTGAACTGCTCGCGGTGGGCATCGGGGACGCCGATGAACTCGGCGATGATCAAGGTCGGCACCGGCCCGGCGATCGCCTCGTGAAAGTCGCACGAGCGCGCGGCCTCCACTCCGTCCATCAATGCATCGACGACCTGCCGCACGCGCGGCTCGAGCGCATTGATGAGCTGCGGCGTCCAGGCCTTCTGAAGGAGCCGTCGCTGCCACGAATGAATGGGCGGATCGGCGTCGAGGAGCATCGGGGCGGCGGCCGGGGCGTGATACGAAAGGCCGTTGCGGAACCTGCTCGACCAGGTTGCGGGGTCGTTGAGGATTCCCGTGATCGCCCCAGAGTCCGCCACGGTGAAGAACTCGCGCTCGGCGTTGAAGTGCACCGGGCAGGCCTCCCGCAGCTGAGCAAAGGCAGCGTCCGGGTCCTCGTGGGTGGGCGGATCGAACGGGTCGTAGATCACCGGCGCTACGTTACTGACCACGAGACCCGCGCTGGCGAGTCGACGAAGGGAACACGATGATTCGCGGGATCCACCACGTGGCGATCACGACGCCTGACATCGATCGGCTCATCGCCTTCTATCGCGATGCCATCGGCATGGAGGTCATGCGCGAATCGGGCTGGCAGGCCGGTTCGGAGCGCATCGACACCCTCGTGGGACTGACCGGCTCGTCGGCCCGTACCGCCACCCTGCGGCTGGGCAACGCCTACCTCGAGCTGTTCGAATATGCCACGCCGGCGGGCAGGCCGGCAGACCTCGACCGCCCGGTGAACGACGCCGGCTACACCCACTTCTGCCTCGACGTCACCGACATCGATGACGAGTTCACCCGCCTCTCGGCCCTCGGGATGCGGTTCCACTGCCCGCCGCCCGCGGCGGCCGCCATCGGCTCCGGGAACCTGCGCTCCACGTACGGCCGCGACCCCGACGGCAACGTCATCGAGCTGCAGGAGATCCTGAACCCTGGCTATCCGCTGGCGCTGCACTACCCCGGCTAGCGGAGTCGACCGTGAATCCCCTGGCCAGCATGCTGCTGCGCACGAGTCGCGCAGAGCCGTCCCGCGTCCTCCTGCGGACTGAATCCGGTGAGGTCTGGACCTACGAGACCCTCGAAGCAGTCTCCGGACGCATGGCCCATGCGCTGCAAGGGCTCGGCATTGCGCCCGGCGACCGGGTCGCCGTGCGGGCCCCCAAGTCGGCCGGGCTCATCGCCCTGCACGTGGCGTGCGCCCGGGTCGGTGCCGTGTACCTGCCGCTCAACCCTGCGTACACCGCAGGCGAGGTCGCGGGGCTCCTCGAGGACGCGGAGCCCGCGCTCGTCGTTCGAGGCGACGTGCTCGACGACGACGCGATCGCGGGGCCCTGGTCCGTCGTGGGCCTCGGCGCCATCGCCGAAGGGACTCCCGGCGAGGACGAGCCATTCGAGGACGTTGCTCGCAGCGCTGACGATCCGGCGGCGATGCTCTACACAAGCGGCACCACCGGCCGGCCCAAGGGCGCGGTGCTGAGCCACGGCAATCTGGTGTTCAGCGCCGAGACGCTCACGAGCGCCTGGGGTTTCACGAAGGACGACGTCCTGCTCCACATGCTCCCCCTCTTCCATACGCATGGCCTCTTCGTTGCCGCGCACTGCGTGATCGCGTCAGGAGCGTCGATGGTGCTCCTCGACGCCTTCGACCCGGCCGCGGTCATTGCCGCGCTCCCCCGGTCGACCGTGGTGATGGGAGTCCCGACCCACTACGTGCGCCTGCTCGCCGACCCGGCTTTCGGCTCCGAGGTCACGCAGGGCGTCCGGCTGTTCACCTCCGGCTCGGCTCCCATGCTCGTCACGACCCACGACGAATTCCGGGCGAGTACGGGCCAGGTGATCCTCGAGCGCTACGGCATGACCGAGACCTGCATGCTCACCTCGAACCCACTCGACGGACCGCGGCGTCCGGGCACGGTGGGGCTGCCGCTGCCCGGCGTCGAGGTACGCCTGAGCGATGGCGACCCCGGCGGCATCGAGGTGCGCGGGCCCAATGTGCTCGCCGGCTACTGGCGGCGCCCCGAGCTGCGTTCGACCGAGTTCACCGACGACGGCTGGTTCATCACGGGCGATCTCGGCCGCTTCGATGCCGATGGCTACCTCGAGATCGTCGGACGATCCAAGGACCTCATCATCTCCGGGGGCCTGAACGTGGTGCCCAAGGAGATCGAGGAGGTGCTCGACAGCCTCGAGGGCGTGCTCGAGTCGGCCGTGGTCGGACGGCCAGACCTCGATTTCGGCGAGGTCGTCGTCGCCGTCATCGTGGCCGAGCCGGGCATGACTCCGGAGCCCGAGGCCCTGCGGTCACTCGCGCGCGAGCGCCTTGCCGGGTACAAGGTGCCCAAGCAGGTGCTCATCGTCGACGAGCTACCGCGCAATGCCCTCGGCAAGGTCGAGAAGGCTCGGCTTCGCGACCTGGTCGCTCAGGTGGAGCGCGGACGTTGAAGCGCGGGATCCCCTCATTGCCACTCGGCTCAGTGATTCGCGTGCTCGAGCGGGAGGACCAGTCGCCGTTGGGCTAGCCCGGTTCGGCCGACCCGGCGAAGGCCGCGCCGAAGGTGTGAACGACCTCCCCTGCCACCAAGTGCAGCGACCACTGCGGTCCGAGGTCGGCGAACCACTCAAGGGATGCCGGGCCACGCACCATCGCGGCCGATGCAAGCGCGTCGGCAATCCCGGCGTCGGGTCCCACCACCGTGGCACTGTCGATGCCGGTCGCAGGGCTCCCCGTGGTCGGGTCGATCACGTGGTCGCCCCGCTCGTAGCGTCCGGACGTCGCCATGGACGAATCCCGAAGGGCGACGACCTCGATGATCTCGGACGGACGATGCGGGTTGACGATGCCGACCGGCCAGCCGAGCCCCGGGCCCTCGACTTCGTTTCCGTGCGCGCAGATATCGCCGCCAGCGTTCACGAGGTGGTTCGCGAAACCGGCGGCGAGCAATGTCGCGCTGGCTCGTCCGGCCGCCCAGCCCTTCACGTAGCCGGAGGGGTCGTAGCCCCCGGGGACCGACCACGGATCGAAGGCGCCATGGGTCATCTCGCGCAGCTCACTGCACGCCCGAATGACCTCGTCGAATTCCCTGGACTGCTTGCCCGGTCGATCAAGGCCAGCGCGGTACAGGGAGACCTCGGTCTGCGGCCGATAGGTGGAGAACGTGAGATCGACCTCTGCGAACATCGCCGTGCAGGCCTCGACCGCCCCAATCGCCGCGGCCTCGCGCCCTGCGGTGGCGCATACGTTGATGGTGACCGCCGTGCCCCAGACGTGCTCGACATGCACCGCGCGATCAGCACGGATAGCGGTTCCTGAGATTCCGCGGGCCCATCCGTCGACGACCTGGTGTTCGGTCCTCACCCTGCACCTCCGTGTCCACGAATCACCCGGCGGCTCATTCGTGTGGGACTATGCATCATGCCTGAGCAACAGACCGAGACTGGCTCGGGACGCCATCCGCGGCTGACCGCGAGGATTCATCATCCCCAGCGCGCTCGCCGCCCACGCCACCCTGGTCCCGCCCTGAGCGATGCCCTCACCTTCGCCATCGCCTTCATCGTCGTCACGATCGGCATCTGGGTGCGGCACGGCGGCTGGGACACCATCGTCGCTGGGTCATGGGCCGAGGCCTGGGAATCTGCGGGAGCCCTGACCGGGTTGCTCGCCACGGCCGTAGCACTCATCGGTATCGCACTAGCTGCCCGCACCCACCGGTTCGAACGGGCGATCGGCCTTGATCGCGCCCTCCTCTGGCACCGCTGGATGGGCGAAACAGCTGCACTCCTGCTCGCCATCCACATCATCACAACACTCGTCGCCTACTCGAGCCGCGAGGGCTTGGCCGCCGCGATCAGCGAACTCACCGGCGAAGAGCAGTACATGGCCCTGGCCACCGTTGGCGCCCTCGGCATGCTCCTCATCACCGTCATATCCCTCGGCTTCATCCGTCGTCATCTCGCCTACGAGACCTGGTATTACATCCACCTGCTCATCTACGCATCCCTGGCTCTGGCGTTCGCCCACGAGATCTTCCTGGGAACCGACTTTGCCTTTGACCCCCTCGCCCGCGCCTTCTGGATCGCGGTCACCGCGTTCGTGCTGTGCCTGGTCCTCGTGAGCCGCTGGGGCCGGGCGATCCGCTCCATCGTGCGACCCCTCACCGTGCTGGCCGTCACCCCCTTGAACGACGTTGCCGCCACTGTCGAGCTCGGCGGGCGCAACGTCACCGACCTGCGGGCCGCCGCCGGGCAGTTCGCCCTGCTCCGCCCCCTCACTCGCAAGCTCGTCTGGCAGCCGCACCCGTATTCGATTTCGGCAGCGCCCACGGTCGATCGCATCCGATTCACCATCAAGGCCCTCGGCGGGGCCAGCGAGATGATGACCCACCTCCCGGTCGGCACGAAGGTGGCCGTCGAAGGCCCCTACGGCACGAAGATCTACGAACAGCTGCGCGGACGAAAGCTCCTTCTCATCGCCGGCGGCGTCGGCATCGCCCCAGTCCGCTCGCTCATGGAGGATTTCGGCCCCGACGCCGAACCGGTCGTCATCTACCGCGCGCGGCGCGCCGCCGAGATCGTCCACTACGACGAGCTCGTGGCCCTCGCCGACACTCGAAACGGGCGCATCATCCCGGTCGTCGGGCGCACGAGCGACCTCGCCGACGGGAACCCGTTCGACCCCGACGTCATGCAAGCACTCGTGCCCGACGTGGCGGAGCGCATCGCCGTCGTCTGCGGCTCGCAGCCCATGATTCACGCAGCCTTCCAATGCCTGCGCGCCTGCGGCATGGCCCCGGCTGATATCCATTTCGAGCGGATCTGGTGGTAAACGACGATGACTGAAGTCGGCTTCCTTCGACGGGTTGCGCCCGCAGTGCTCCTTGCTGCGGCCGGTGGCCTGCTCCTCTACCTGCTTCCCTCGGCCGGCGACGCCGACACGTCGTCCGGCGAGGACATCGGCTTCACCGATGCTCCGGGCGCGACGTCAACGGCTCCAGCCGGAGGAACCACTGCTTCCAGCGCGGCGCCCGCCAACGCCAAGCGGGTGATCAAGGGCGACGTCATCAACTTTCGATTCGGCACCCTCCAGGTGAAGGTCGCCCTCCAGGGCACGACCATCGTGAATATTGCGACGATCACCGCGCCCGGGGGCAGCTACCAGCGCTATACCGACCGGGCGATCCCGGAGATGAAGTCGAAGATCCTGGCGGCGCAGTCGACCCGCGTGGCGGCGGCCTCAGGTGCCACCTACACCTCGATGGCCTACGCGCAGTCTGTGCAATCGGCGCTCGACAAGGCCTAGCGGTCTCGGGCATCGGCCTCAAACGCAGTGGAGCCGCCTCGCGCGTTGCCCGCACGGCAAACTACCGTGGAAACACGGTGGCGCAGCCGAGTCCCAGGGGCAAGAATTGGTCAGGCTGCCCTCACCTACGAGGGCGCCGAACCTACGTGGATGGAGTGAACATGAGCCCCGAAGAAAGCGCCCCCGCCCCTGAGTCAAACGAAGACCTGACCGATGCCGAGCTCGAGAACGTCGATGGCGGCAGGACTGACAAGAGATCGGTGAATCGCACCCAAAGCGGGGGGTGCTACTAGCCAGCCTGGCCTCGTTCGCGGATGCGAGGTCGGCGGCGGGGCATCAAGGGCTGCTCAACTCCCGCTGCCGACGCTTGCGCCTGCCTGAGCAAGATTTCTTTCATGCACCGCTCGCATGTCGGGGTCCTGGAGCCGGGGGTCGTCGACGGCGTCTCCGGCCAGGATCGCGTCCAGGTATCGGAGATCGGCTGCGAGTCGAGATGCAGGGTCGTCGGTCGGCGTTCCGTGACCCGGCACGAGGACCCGACTTCGGCCAATGACCGAGGCGAGCCTTTCCAGCCCCACCAAGTAGGGCGTGAGGTCAGGATCGTCCGCGTCGGGGTACGGAATCTCGACGTCACTGAGCATGTCGCCGCAGATCAAGACCCCGTCGTCCGGCAGTTCGAGGGCCAGATGGCCGCGGGCATGAGCGTCATGCTCATGGAGCACGATCTCCCTGCCCGGCCACGGCAGTCGGTAGCCCGCAGGCAACACGGTGGCCGCTGGGTATGGGCTGCCCGGCACCTCCGTGAAGCCTCGGGGTGCTCCCGGCACCACGTCCACGCGGCCCACGAGGTCGAGCAGGTCACCCGGGAGATCGTCGATTAGGGGCTTGAGCAGGCGGGCCCGGTCCACCTGCCACGAATCGACCGTCCACGGAGTCGCCCACCTTGGCACGAGCGGCAGGGCCGGGTGCCACATCACGTGGTCGTAGTGCAGGTGCGTCGCAATCCCAGCCACGCAGGTGGCCCGCACCGCCTTCAGGAACTCGGCCACGTCGGCGAGTTCGTCTGAATCCCATGATGGATCGATGACGACCGCCTCGTCGCCGGCGAGCACCACGGTCGTGTTCGTGGCGTACCTACGGGAGGTCATCACGAAAACCCCCGATGCCACTTCAACCGCGGCGCGCGTCATGGGTCGCGAGCGTATCGGCATGTCACCCAGCGCGCCCCCATTGCTGCCTAGGGCGGTTCGATGAGTCGCACGGCGTTGCCACCGGCGCGCTTGGCCTCGAACAGGGCCTCGTCTGCCCGGGCCAATGAGACCTCGGGCCGCTCGCCAAGGCGGTGCAGGGTGGCACCGACGCTCACGGTGACGGCGACATCGTGGCCCTCGAGCACCGGAGTGTCTGCCACTGCCCGGCGCAACTGCTCCGCAAGGCTGGCGGCCTCGTCGAGGCTGCGCACCTCATCGACGATGACCACGAACTCGTCGCCGCCGACACGCGCCACGATGCCGCTGCCGCGAACCCCCTCGCGGATTCTTCGCGCGACGCTCCTCAGGACCGCATCGCCAATGGCGTGGCCAGCACGGCCGTTGAGGCCGCGGAGGTCGTCGACATCGATGAACAGCGCCCCGCACGCGATGCCGGAGACGGGGTCGGCATCGACCGTCGACTCAAGGTGCTCGATCGCCGTTGCCCGCTTGAAGCAGCCGGTCAGTTCGTCCACTCGAGCCTGGCGGGACAACTCCTCCTCTGCGGCCACGGCCTGGTCGGCAAGCCGAACCGAGACCAGCACGCCGTCGGCCGTGCCATCCGGTCCGAAGTAGAGCGAGCTCGAAGACTCGACCCAGTGATAGAACCCAAGGCTCGATCGCACCCGGCGCCGGGCATGCACGACAGCACCGGCCAACTCGCGCATCGCTGCCTCTCGCAGGCCCGGCCCCTCGTCGTCGTGCAGGAAGGTCCGCACATCGTGGCCGACCCATTCCGAGGGGAGCCACCCGAGCACCCTTGAGAGCGAGGGCGACACCCACAGCACCTGCCAGTGCCGTGCGCGAATCACGACGTCCGACACATTCTCCGCGAGCAGTCGATAGGTCTCCTCCGACCTGGCCAGCGACTGCTCAGTGGCGATCTGAGAGTCGATCTGCCGGGCGCTGCCGACCCGTCCGAGCGCAACGCCTTCATGGTCGCGGATCGTGCGGGCCGTGACCTCCATCCAGCGGTAGCCGCCGTCGAGATGCAGGTACCTGCACCTGCTGACAGATCGAGTCCCGTCGTCGTCGGATGTGATCGCCGCGAGGAGTGTCGCCCGGTCATCCGCGTGGACGAAGTCCGCTGCCGGGCGCCCGATCATCTGCGAGAGCGGCCATCCGAGCACCCCGGTCACCGAGGCCGAGCCCCATTCGAACGCACCCTGCGGATCCAGCCAGAAGGTGATCTCCGAGGCGTGCTCGGCGATCAGGCGAAAGCGCAGCGCTTCGTCCATCAGGAGCTGCCCATGGCAGATGCCCCCCTTGGCCCACGCACTCCCCCGCACATGGATCGAGCCTTGCACAGTCGATGGGCGCTCGCCCTACGATTCGGCCGAGACGCAGTCGTCTGGTTTACGGGAAACGTCACCGTCGGAACACAGCAGCGAATCTCACATCCGCTCGACCGACAGGCCCCGCTGGTAGCGTCAGCGGCCATGGGGCCCTCTCGCGCGTTCGTCAGGAGCACGGTCGTCGCGGGGCTCGCCATCTGCTCGATCGCGGTTGGCCTCACCGGGCCGGCCTCTCCTGCAACCGCCGCCGACGGCCTATCGGTGCGCACCGCCCCTGACCCCCGGGGCCCAGTCGTTCAACGTGCGACCTGGCGGGCCTACCTGACCGCGATCAGCGACGCGGCCGTCGCACTTCCGTCCGAGGTCGAGTCCGACCTGCTCCTGCCCGCACCCAGCGATCCCCGCACCCGCTGGCGAACGATTGACGGGGCCGAGTACCTGCTGGTGACCTCGTTGAGGTACGCGCCCGTCACCACGGTCGAGCCCGGCGCGCAGTTCACCCTCGATTCGAGCCGCTGGGTCGCCATCCCTGGCCAGCTTGCCGAGGAGTGTGTCCGCTACTCCTGCGTCAATCTCGGCGCGCAGCGACTCGACATGCAGCTCAAGCAGCTCATGGGCCTGCCGCCTGACGCCGATTACCGCTACGTGTCCGAGTTCTGGGTGAAGCCATCCGACATGTTCCGGCCCTGCACCGACCCACGGATCGCCAGCCAAAGCTGCCCGGAGCTCACCGTTGGCGCATCGGGCGGCGTGCCCGCGACCGTGGGCGAGGTGAACCTGTCAGACTTCCTGTGGTCCCAGGCGAACTACGCCTGGCGCGCACCGGATCAGTTTCGCCCCAAGCAGGCGAGGTCGTGCGCCCAGGACTTCGCGAACGCCTCGGTCGGTCAGTGCTACGGATTCCCCTGGACCCGCCTGGGCTACACCTATGACTGGACTCCCGGGGCCAAGGACGATGTCGGCGTGACCGAGTTCGTCGTGGCCAAGGGCGCCACTGCCTACCTTGAAAGGGTCGGCTCGCAGCGCGAGATCTTCCCCTACGCCAAGGGCCGCGCCTGAGCGCACGGTCGCCGGCCTCGACAGCGTCGTGCTCATGCCCACGGGCGGCGGCAAGTCGCTGTGCTACCAGATCCCGTCCATCGCGATGCGCGGCGTCGGCATCGTCGTCTCGCCCCTCATCGCCCTCATGCAGGAC
>WLND01000339.1 GCA_009726075.1 Actinomycetota bacterium | reverse complement strand
GTGGGCCCGATCACGCACCAGCCCGGATCCGCGACGGGCCTTCGCCGACTACACCAAGGCGCTCACCGCCTGGCGCCCGCTCCCCTACCTCGATCCGGGCCTGCCTCGCGAGTACCTGCCCAAGCACTGGGCCGGCGACAAGGCCACCGAGACCTTCTTCGCCCTCCACGACCGCCTCGCCCGCCCCGCAATGGACTTCGTCGAGGACGTCGCTGGCTGACGTTGCATAGAAATGATCGTTTTTGTAGCGGTCGCCAATTATCCGCAATAGAAAAGGATAGGATTCGAGCCATGAGCCCCTCCGGTTACACGATCACCGTCCGCCTTCACGCCACCCCGGAGCTCCACGCGTCCGGGTCCATCGTCAGCGCAGTGAGCAGCACCGGGGCGGTCATCACCGGCATGGATGTCGTCGACCCGGGCCACGATGCCGTCGTCCTCGACATCACCTGCACCACCGGCGACCCCGACAACGGCGCAGCGGTCAAGGCGGCGCTCGACGCGCTCGAGGGGTGCGATGTCGAGCACGTGAGCGACACCACGTTCCTCATCCACATCGGCGGCAAGCTCGAGATCGCATCGAAGGTCCCGCTGCGGAACCGCGCGGAGCTCGCGCGGGCCTACACCCCAGGCGTCGCCCGCATCTGCCTGGCCATTCACGAGAATCCGGCATTGGCTCGCAACCTCACGATCAAGCGCAACTCCGTTGCGGTCGTCACCGACGGCTCGGCGGTCCTCGGCCTCGGCGACATCGGGCCCGAGGCCGCTATGCCGGTGATGGAGGGCAAGGCAGCCCTCTTCAAGCGCTTCGGCAATGTCGATGCCTGGCCCATCGCCCTCGACACCAAGAACGTCGACGAGATCGTCCGCGCCGTCGAGCTCATCGCACCGGGCTTCGGCGGAATCAACCTCGAGGACATCGCCGCACCCCGGTGCTTCGAGGTCGAGCGGCGCCTCCGCGAAAAGCTGAAGATCCCGGTCTTCCACGACGACCAGCACGGCACCGCGGTCGTCGTACTCGCCGCCCTCTACAACGCATCGCGCCTGGTGGGCAAGGAGATTTCCGACCTCAGGATCGTCATGACCGGGGCAGGGGCCGCGGGCGCGGCCGTCGCCTACCTGCTCCTCGACGCCGGGGCCAGCGACATCATCCTGTTCGACTCGAAGGGCCCCATCTACGTGGGTCGCGAGAACCTCGATAGTGACCGACAGGCGCTCGCCGCCCGAACGAACCCACGACGCCACTCCGGCACGGTGCCCGAGGCGATGGTCGGCGCCGACGTGTTCATCGGGGTCTCGCAACCGAACATCATCACGGGCGCCGATGTCGCGGCCATGGCCGACAACGCCATCGTCTTCGCGCTGGCAAACCCCGATCCCGAGATCGATCCCATCGAGGCGGCGAAGTACGCGGCGGTCGTCGCGACTGGCCGCAGCGACTACCCGAACCAGATCAACAATGTGCTCGCCTTCCCCGGTATCTTCCGCGGGCTCCTCGATGCCGACGCATACAAGGTCACCGACGATGTCCTGATGTCTGCGGCCCGGGCCATCGCCGACGTCGTGACCGACGAGGCACTATCAGCCGTCTATATCGTCCCGAGCGTCTTCGACCCGGCCGTCGCGCCGGCGGTCGCGGCAGCGGTCATGGCCTCGTGCGAGCGAGAAGCCCACCAGGGCTGATCGCTCGACGCGACCAGAAGGGCCGTCCGCAATACCGACGCTCCTGCCCATACACCCGCACCTGATCGGCCACGTACTGCCGAATCCCGGCCTCGACAGCAAGCGAGTAGCGGTCAAGCGGTGCGCGATCACCGCCAAGCCATGACGACGCCGCTGCACCGACGCGCGCCCCGGACCACAGCGATGTGGTCAGGCCGTGGGACGACAGCGGATCCATCGCAGCTGCTGCGTCGCCGACGGCTGCCCAAGGGGGCTCATCCTCCCCGTTCGCACCGGCCGGTCTCTCGAGCCAGCGCGTGCCGGCGGCAACGATCGACGGCGGCTCGACGATGTCGAACCCCGCATCGTCCAGCCATCTGCTCACGTGGCGACTCCCAGCGACAAGTGCCCTCCAGCAATCGACATCGTGACGAATGCCGTGCGGGAGCAGGTCCGGATCGCTGAAATAGGCAAGCGACATTCGACCATCTGCCAGCAGGGCCGCGTAGAGCCAACCGTCGGCCATGGCCTCGATCAACGTGGCACGGGTCGCCTCGACGTCTGTTGATCGCTGCGGGACCCGAGTCACCGCTGCCACCATCCGATCGTGCGTGACCACGCGAACCATTCGTCGCCCGATCGACACCGATCGACCCGTCGCATCGACGACGAACCTCGACTTCACCGATGCGCCACCGTGCAGCCCCAAACTCCAGGTGCCATCACGCCATGCCGCCGAGGTGAGTACCACCGTTCGCCGCTCGCTGACCTGCTGCGCCGCATAAGCCATCGACGAGTCGAAGGCCTCGCGGTCCAGCACGAGACCGGGCCCCTCGAGATGAACGGCAGCATTGCGCTCGACCAGGAAATCCGACCCCCAGGCCGAGAACGTGGCATTCGACGCTCGATGCCGCGGATCCTTGAGCACATCGCCAAGCCCGAGCGACGCCATAACGGTCCTCGCCGACGGAGCCAGCGACTCGCCGAACACCTCCGCGCGATCCGAATGCCCGGGCGCAATCCAGATCGGGGTGACCCCCTCTCGGGCAAGCGCGATGACCGTTGCGGCGCCGGCTACACCACCGCCGACGACCGCGACATCGTGAATTCGCGAGTCACGGGTCACCGCGTCACTTTGGCAATTGTCCGTCGGCAGGGGCCCAGTCGAAGCGCATCTCCATGACGCCGCGGCCCACTTCGACGAACATCTCATCCGGGATGGTCGCGGGACGCCCCGGGTCCTTCGGTCCCGACCGCCTGACGACGAACCCCATCCGCTGCCACAGGCGAATCATGTTGGTGATGCCGTCCCAGTAGCTGGCATCCGCGTGATAGCCGATCCCGGCCACTCCTCGAGACCACGCCACTCGAGACTCGAAGAATCGCACCCGCTGACCAGCACTGAGATCTGTGCGCATCACCTGGTCGTAGTACTTCTCCGGGAGCACATCGACCGGCAGCAGCGCCGGCCACCAGACGGGGGTGGGAAACTCCTCCTCAAGCACGACCTGCTGGCAACTGAATGCATCGCACTGCCATGGCAATCCCATCCAGCGGGTCAGGTCGCCCGGCGACTGCTTGCCTACCGGGGCCGGAGTTGACGGGGTACCCGCGAGGATGATCTCCGGGGTCAGGAGCCGCCCAAGATCCTG
>WLND01000338.1 GCA_009726075.1 Actinomycetota bacterium | reverse complement strand
GGATGCCACGAAGGCCCAGACATCGAAGTCGTCGAGACTGAGGCCCGATACGCCGGTGACTTCGAGGGCGCAGGCGATCTGCGTGCGATGCTCGGTGGAGTGATAGCAGGACTGGGCGAGGATCAGCGAACGTGCCACCGAGTTCGGGCCGTCCTCGTCCATGAACTCGACGTCGGCCTCCGGCTTGGCTGCCTCGCCGACCAGCAGGCCATCGATCTCGAGCAGGTGCACCCTCAGGGCGTCGAGATCCGCAGCGTTCGACGGTAGTTCGAGTTCGGTCCATTCGATCCCGGTGAGGCAGTAGCGGTACCACTCGGCGCCCCCGACGATGTGCCGGGCCAGATGGGCCACTGACCAGTCCTTCGGTCCGTAGGTGGCCTGAAGGGCGCCGACGGGAAGGGCAGCGAGCCGGGTGAACAGCAGGTCGTCAGCCCACGCGAGGTGACGCAGGGCGGTGCTCATGTCGATCATGAACCGAGCCTGCCACAGGGCACGACCCGGACGTGCGTCTACTCCTTGGCGGCCTCGTCTGGGCCTGACGTGAGTCGGCCGGCATGGGCCGTCGACGTCGGCTCCCTGCGGACCTTGATCCACGAGGTGATGACGACGATCACGAGGACGATACCGATGAAGGCCAGCGATGCCTCCGTCGAGATCTTGGGAACGCCGGCGAACCGTTCGTGGAAGAAGGTCAGCACGAGTTTCACCCCGATGAAGACCAAAATGACAGCAAGGCCGGTCGAGAGATAGACGAGCTTGTCGAGCAGGCCCTTGAGCAGGAAGTACAGGGCTCGCAGACCGAGCAGCGCAAACGCGTTCGCGGTGAAGACGAGGTAGGGATCCTGGGTGACGCCGAAGGTCGCCGGGATGGAGTCCAGCGCGAACAGCAGATCGGTCGCACCGATGGAGATCATGACGAGGAGGAGCGGAGTCGCGACCCGGCGGCCGTCGATCCTCGTGAGCATCCGCGTGCCGACGAAGTCATCGGTGAACGGAACCCGGGCTCGCACGCGCCGAACGATGAAATTGTCCATCGGGTCCGGGTCCTCATTGCGATGACGGGCCAGTTGGACGCCCGTCCAGATGAGGATCGCCCCGAAGATGACGAAGGTGAAGGCGAACGCAGAGATGGCGGCTGCCCCGATCGCGATGAAGACCGCCCGGAATACGAGCGCCAGCACGACACCGAAGAGCAAGACCCGTTGGTGCAGCACGTTGGGTACCGCGAACTGCGTGAGAATGATGATGAATACGAACAGGTTGTCGACGCTCAGGGACTTCTCCACCAGGTAGGCGGCGAAGTACTCGGTGCCGACCGTGCTCCCCTGCCAGACGACGAGCGCCACGCCGAAAGCCACCGCGATGCCGATGTAGAAGACCGACCAGAGGGCAGCCTCGCGAAACTTCACCTCGTGGGGCTTTCTGCTCACCGCTACGAAATCGAGCGACACGAGCAGGAGGATGCCTGCGACAGTGATGGCCCACAGGGTCAAGGACATGCTTCAGGCTCCTTCGTTGATCGGGCAGAGACGATGCTCCACACAGCCGTGACGGCGAGCACCGACACGATCACGAGCAGCGACACCCACACTGGGATGACGGGCACGTCGAGTGCGGTCGTCTCGTGGACGGCCTGGAGCACGAGCTTGACGCCGATGAACCCGAGAACAATAGCCAGTCCCTTGTTCAGGTGCTGAAGGCTGCCGAGCAGGCCCTTAAGCAGGAAGAACAACTGGCGGAGGCCCATCAGGGCGAACGCATTGGCCGCGAAGACGAGGTACGCCTCACTGGTGATGCCGAAGACCGCAGGGATGCTGTCGAGGGCGAAGAGCAGATCGGTGGTGCCGATTGCCAGCATCACCAGGGCCATCGGCGTGAGTGCTCGTCGCCCGGCCACCATCGCCGTCAGCCTGGTTCCGTTGTACGCCGGTGACGTAGGAAACCGTCGGGCAACGAACCGGACGAGCCCGTTGCCATCCGGGTCAGGATCCTCGTCCTTTGCTACCCACACCTTCCATGCGGTGAACAGCAGGAACGCGCCGAACAGGTAGAAGATGCCGCTGAACCGTGCGATGAGCTCGGCGCCGATCACGATAAGAATGCCGCGCAGCACGAGCGCAATGACAACGCCGACGAGAAGGACGCGGTGCTGGAATGCGGCAGGCACCGCGAACGAGGTCATGATGATGAGGAACACGAAGAGGTTGTCGACGCTGAGCGAGTACTCGGTCAGGTACCCGGCAACGAACTGGCCGGCATACGTGATGCCGAAGTACCAGCCGACGAAGATCGCAAACACTGCGGCCAGAACGACGTAGAAGATCACCCACCTCGTGGCCTCACGTGGCCCGAAGGGGTGGGGCCGTCGATCCACGACAACGAGGTCCACGGCGATGATCCCGATGATGCCGATGATCGTGACGGCCCAAAGCCAAGCGGGCGTGCTCACGCCATTTGCCCCTCTCGCATGCCCCGGAGCTCGCGCTTGAGGTCGCCGACCTCATCACGGAGTCTTGCGGCGAGCTCGAACTGCAGTTCGGTCGCAGCGTGGTGCATCTGGGCGGTGAGGTCGTCGATGAGGGTGACGAGTTCATCCTCCGCGGCGGGGCGCTTTCGCCGGCCGGTCGCAGCTGCGGATTCCTGCAGCAGCGCCGCCGTGTCTGCGTCCTCGCGAGCAAGGAGGTCGGTGATGTCGGCGATCTTCTTGCGAAGGGGCTGGGGATCGACGCCGTGCGCCACGTTGTAGGCGACCTGCTTCGCTCGGCGTCGCGTGGTCTCGTCGATGGCGCGCTCCATCGAGGGCGTGATCTTGTCGGCGTACATGTGCACCTGGCCGGAGACATTTCGAGCCGCCCGGCCGATGGTTTGGATCAGCGAGGTCTCCGAGCGGAGGAAGCCCTCCTTGTCGGCATCGAGGATTGCCACGAGCGACACCTCCGGAAGGTCGAGGCCCTCTCGGAGCAGGTTGATCCCGACGAGGACGTCGAACACACCCATGCGCAATTCCCGGAGGAGTTCAACGCGCCGCAGGGTGTCGACCTCGGAGTGGAGGTACTGCACCCGAACGCCGTTCTCAAGGAGGTAGTCGGTCAGATCCTCGGCCATGCGCTTGGTCAACGTGGTGACGAGCACTCGCTCGCTTCGGGCCGCCCGCTGCCGAATCTCGTCCATGAGGTCGTCGATCTGCCCCTTCGACGGCTTGATCACGATCTCGGGATCGACCAGGCCGGTTGGCCTGATGACCTGCTCGACGACGTCGCCGCCGACCCGCGACAGCTCGTACGGGCCGGGAGTCGCCGAGAGGTAGACCGTCT
>WLND01000337.1 GCA_009726075.1 Actinomycetota bacterium | reverse complement strand
CTGGGATAACTGGGTCACCCAGGTCGTGACCCGCTACAAGGGTCAGATCACCAGCTACCAGATCTGGAATGAGGCGAACCTCAGCACCTTCTCGACCGGTACCGCCAATGAGATGGCTGATCTCACCAAGCACGCCTACGACATCATCAAGGGCATCGATCCCTCAGCCCTCGTCGTGGCGCCGAGCACCGGTACCCGTCTCGGCGGCCCGTTCATGAAGTTCTACCCGGCCTACCTCAAGGGCCTCAAGGATCGCGGCTGGCCCGTCGATGTCTTCGCCGCGCACACGTACCCGGCGAGCCTCGGCACCCCGGTCGACCGTGCCGGCCTGGCCAAGAAGTGGATCGCCGTTCTCAAGAGCGCCGGTGCACCGAACAAGCCCCTGTGGGACACCGAGAACAACCTCGGCCTCAAGGGCCCGGGCCCGCTGAACCCCGATGTCGACATTGAGGGCGAGAAGGCTGGCGACTGGGTCGCTCGCACCTACCTCGACTCGATCCGCCTCGGGCTTAGCCGCACCTACTGGTACCGCTGGGAGCCGTACAACGACCTCTGGGGCATCCAGATGGACACGGGCACCCCGGGCGCCGTTGCCTTCAAGACCCTCGAGGAGTGGATTGTTGGCGCGACCTACAACGGTTGCACCTCGAAGGCCGGCAACGTCACCTGCAACTTCGCCAAGGGCGGCAAGCCGTTCGCCATCGTCTACACCGACAGCGGCGCAGTGAAGAACATCGCCTTCTCGGGCGGTTACACGCAGGCGTGCTCGCTCGACGGCACCTGCACGCCGATCAGCGGCAAGGCCATCAGCACCAACGGCCCGGTCAAGCTCAGCAACTAGTCACCGCGCAAGGAAGGGGCCGGGCTCATTGAGCCCGGCCCCTTCTTTCATGTCCGGTCGGCGTAGATGCGCGGTCGACGTTCATCCCCGCGGCCAAGAGCCCGGGCCGCCTCAGGGACCAGGCAGGTGCTCTACGACGCGGCCCCGGAGCCGGGCCTTCTCCGTTGAGGGCGATCCCTTCACCCGCACGCTGATCCGGGTGCGGTCGGCACGGAAGAGATCATGCGAGTACTCGAAGGCCGTGCCATCGGCAGCCCGCGTCGTGCGCTTGATCGAGATCAGCGCGGCACCAGGGTCGATGCCGAGAATCAACGCCTCGTCGGCCGTGGCGGATACGACCTCGATGTGCTCCATCGCCTCGTCTGGGCGCAGGCGGTATTCGCGATCGAGAAGCTCATACAGCGAACCGCCGAGCTCTCGCTCGGGCAGGCCGGGGACGAGCTCTGCCGGGAACATCGCGTGCTCGAGCGAGATCGGGGCGCCGTCAGCGAGGCGGATGCGCACCAGGTCAATGATGAAGTCGGATTCGCTGACGTTCAGGGCCTCGGCTGCCTCGGGGCCGGCCGTCGTCACCCCAACCCGGATGACACGTGAGCCCGCGGTGAAGCCCTGATCGCGGAGCAGCATCGGCACGCCGACGATGCGCGAGAGATCGCGGTCGACCTTCGAGGCGGCGATGAACGTGCCGCCGCCGCGACCCGGCACTCGACGGACCGTGCCCGCGGCTTCCATGGCGGCGAGGGCTTGGCGCAGCGTCGATCGGCTGACGCCGAGGGTCACGGCGAGCTCCCGTTCGACGGGAAGCTTCTGCCCCGGCTGCAGGGCGCCGCGCTCGACCATGGAGAGCAGGCGACGCCGCACCTCTACCGCAGTCGCGCCGATGATTCCTGCCCCGGCCGCCCCCGCGTCTGTCACGGCACCTACATCGCTTCGAGGGCGGCGAGCGACTCCGGCAGCACCTGGCCGCCATCGACCGCGATCGCCTGACCGGTCACGTAGGCGGCCTCGTCGGTGGCGAAGAAGAGGGCCGCGTTGCCGATGTCATCGACATCGCCGAGGCGACGCTGCGGGATCGACATCTCCATCGAGCGGCGGTACTCGTCGCCCATTTCTGCCAGGCCCTCGGTCGCGATGTTTCCGGGGAGGACCGCGTTCACGGTGATGCGGTGGGGGGCAAGCTCGATGGCCGCGGTGCGCATGAAGCCCAACTGGGCGGCCTTGCTGGCCCCATAGTGCGACCATCCGGGAAACCCTGTGATGGGTCCGGTGATCGACGAGGTGAGGATCACCCGGCCGCGTCCTGACTCGATCAGCCACGGCAGGCACGCCTGCACCGACAGGATCATGCCCTTGACGTTCGTGTCGAAGACAAGGTCGATGTCTTCCTCGCTCATGTCGGTGAGCTTGGCGTTCGGGAAGATGCCGGCATTCGCGCACAGGATGTCGATACCCCCGTGCGCTGCGACTGCGGCGCGGGCCATCTCGTCGCATGAGGCCCTATCGGCGACGTCGCCGAGGACGTACGCGACGGTTCCGGTGCCCAGGGCATTGAGCTCTGCCGTGCACGCCTGCGCGTCCGCCTCATTGCGCCCGGTGATCAGGACGTTGGCGCCAGCTTTCGCCATGACGCGCGCGATTCCCTTGCCGATGCCCTTGGTGCCGCCCGTGACGATGACGGACCGGCCGGCGATTGACGTGAACATAGGGGTCTGCCTCTCCTAGAACGTGTGATTCAGGTATTCCTCGGCGAGCCTGCAACTCGTCGTCGTGTACTCGTCGCCCATCGCATCGGCCGTCTCAGTGCCCACATGGGACCCGACCCAGGCCACCAGCAGCAGCCGCCGAAGCATGATGAAGGTCGGGATCTCGGCCTCGTCCTGCGGGCTCAAGGGAGCGACCGTTCGGTAGCCCCGAATCCACGCATCGACGAGTTCAGGCACGTAGGGCTCATGCTCGATGAAGGAGAGCGAAGACCCGAGGTCGTACATGAACCAGCTCAGGCCGCAGTCGTCGAAGTCGATCACCGTGACGTCGTCGCCCTTGACGAGAAGGTTCGCCAACCGCATGTCGGCATGGATCAACCCGAAGCGATCCGGGCCCTGACCGAAGGCGGCCAGCCGCTCCTGCAGGCGCGCGGCGCACCGGCTGAGGACCTCCAGTGCCTCGCCATCCATCGCGAGGCCGTCCTGCCACCGGCCCCAGTGCCCGCGATCGCCGAGCGATGTGTCGAAGTCCCAGACGAAGCGCTCGAAACCGGCCGGACGCTGCCATCGGCGCGCGTGGCCGTGCAGACGGGCGGTGATGGCGCCGAGCTCGATGAAATCCTGCTGGAGGCGATCCTCGGTCGGCTCGCTCCCATCGACCCATTCGAATCGGACGACGAAGCGCTCCTCGCCGGTAGCCAGTCTCGACACGACGACATCGTCGCCGGCGACCGAGGGCAGGTACGCGGGAGTCTTGACCACCCCCTCCTCGCGCAG
>WLND01000336.1 GCA_009726075.1 Actinomycetota bacterium | reverse complement strand
GTCGTAGAGGGCGGGACGCTCGGGCAGCCGGTAGGCCGAATCCGTCGTGCTCACGACGAGGCGCAGGCGATCACCAGCGTTCGCAGTCGCCACGATCGCCGGGAGGTCGATGGTGACGTCGACCGGCTCAGGGCCGAGCTGATCGAGGCGGATGGGCGCGACGAGCCCCTGCGGGAACGACTCGCGGCCAGACTCGGAAACCACGCGCAGGCTGGCGAAGAGGACGACATTGTCGACGGGGGCGGTGCTCGAAAGGCGCAGGGTCGTTGCTGAGGCGCCGATGATTGTCAGCGGCGCTTCGAGGGGCTTCGACTCGAACATGGCCGACTGCCCCGGCAGGGGCATGGCGATGAGGCTTCCGAGACTGCCGCCGAGGCCCGGCAGCACCGTGATCGCTGCGGGAGTGCCGCCGGAGGGGGAGAGCACGCGCTGGGGCGGCCCCGCCATCGCAATGTCCTGGCGACTCGAGCCGTTGAGGCCCGGATACTCCTGCGCCTGGAGCACGACGGGGTCGGCCGAGGAGTCGTTCGTGGAGATGGCCCCGCCGCCGAGGGTGACCTCGAACGAGGTGTTGCTCGTCGCGTCGCCCGCGAGATACGTGTCGAACCAGTCGGCCATGAGGCCTTGGATCCGGTCGGACTCGTCGATGCCGCCGTCGTGCCCGCCGCCCTGCCACACCATCTTCACCGGGGTCTGCGGGTGCGCTGCTCGAATCTGCTCGGCGGTGGCATTCGCCTGGGCGATCGGGAAGAGGGAGTCGGCCTCACCGGCGCTCAGGAAGGTCGGGGCGATGATCTGGTCGGCGATGCTCACCGGTGACGATGCGCGCATGAGCTGCTGCGAGGCGGGCGACACCCGGCCGTAGGCAGTGGCGTCGATGTAGGCCGCGCACCAGTCGGGCGAGAAGCGGCCGCATTCGGTCACCCCGTTCACCGGGTCGACAAGGCCAACGCTGAAGAACCAACCCGTCCAGAGCTTCTTGAAAGCGCCGAGCGAAACGGGCTCACCGATGATGCTCTGCCCGAATAGTGAGGATTCGAGGTCGTTCCAGGTGATGTCGGCGGCGATGGCGTCGACCCGCTTGTCGTGGCCTCCGAGCAGCAGCGACAGTGCCCCTCCGTAGGAGCCACCGGCCACCCCGACGCGCGGGTCGCCGGGGGCGTCCTGCACCACCTCGGTTCGCGTGCCTAGGTAGTCGATGAGCGCAGAAGCGTCCGCAACCTCAAAATCGGGTGAGTTGACCGAGATCTGCCCGGACGACCGACCAAACCCGCGGGCCGAATAGGTGAGCACGACGAACCCGCGGTCGGAGAGCTGCTGCGCCTGATCGGCGAGCGAATCCTTGCTGCCGCCGAAGCCATGGGCCAGGAGCACCGCGGGGGCCGGCGTCTGCTCGGGAAGGGTGAGCGTGTAATCGAGCATCACCGGTGTCGGGTCGGTCGCCGACGTGGGTCCGCCCGGGAGCATCGAGTCGGAGGCTGCGGCGTGCGCGGGCAGGACGAACAGGGGGAGGCACGTGAAGGTCGCGAGGACTGTCGTGACGACTCTGCCCAAACCGCGCCCCGTCATGCCCCCACCCTACGTCGGGCAGCGGTGCGATCGATCACTTCGTTGACTGGTCTTCGCTGGTCCCGTTCTGCCCCTAGAGTTCTCGATCTCCGGCATGTCGCCGGAGGAACTGATGGGAGCACACATGAGCAACGAGATCATCGAGGTCGGCGAGGACACCGAGGTCGCGATCGTCCTTGACGCAGACGGCAATCCCGTCGCCGCAATCGTGGACGACATCGTCGTCGCGACGGGCGCCGACGGCACGATCGTCGACGAGACCATTGACATCCTTGATGCCGATGGCAACGTCGTCGTCGAGGACGAGATCGTCTCGGTCTACGACGCGGACGGCAACCTGGTCGTCGAGGTCGAAGAGACCACCGTCGCCTAGTCTGACGAAACGGTCACCAACGCCAGCCTGACCCCACGGGGAGGGCTGTTCGGGCGGGACAATGTCGCTGCGGTTGCCGATCAGGCGTTGCGGAGCGACATCGTCCCGCCCGTCGTTACGATCGAGCCATGCTCAAGGGAATTGATCCGCTGCTGTCCGGTGACCTGCTCAAGGTGCTCGATGACATGGGCCATGGCGACCGACTCCTCCTCGTCGACCGCAACTATCCGGCGGCAGCCTCGGGCAAGCAGGTCGTGCGCCTTGGCGAGGCGTCGATCATGCGTGCCGCCCAGGCGATCCTCAGCGTGTTTCCGCTCGACAGCTTCATCGACCACCCGGTTGAGCGGATGGAGGTTGACGACGACCCGGCGAAGACCACGCTGGCGCAGGACGCCCTCATCGCCCTTGCATCGGAGTCCGAGGGTCGTCCGCTCGAGTTTGCGGTCGTTCCCCGCCTCGACTTCTACGAGCGGGCCAAGGGTGCGTACGCGGTGGTCCACACCCTTGACTCCCAGCCATACGGCTGCTTCATCCTGCATAAGGGCGTCATCTTCTCGTGACGTACGCCTCGTCGGGTGTGCGTGTGCAGACGGCGAGCCCGATCGTCGCCGCGTTCGCCGCGGCACTTGCCACCCTCCTTGCAAGCGCACTGATTGGTGCGCCTCCAGCTGAGGCGGCCAATCGCCAGCCGGCGCTCAAGGTGCTCTCATCGCTGCCGGTCTCGTCCGAGGTCGATTCGGGCTACTCGCGAGAGCTCTTCCGCCACTGGATCGTCGCGGGGAGCGATGGGTGCGACACCCGGGAGGAGGTCCTCATCAGCGAGCGGATCAGCGGCTCGGTGGTGGGCTGCCGGGTTGTCGGCGGACGATGGCGATCGCTGTACGACGGGGCGGTGACGTCGAACTCGAGCAGTTTCGACGTCGACCACATGGTGCCGCTCAAAGAGGCCTGGGATTCCGGGGCTTGGCGCTGGTCGTCGGGAACCCGCGAGGACTACGCGAACGACCTCGGCTACGCCCACTCGCTCGTCGCCGTTTCTGCGTCGTCCAACCGTTCGAAATCCGACCGCGACCCGACCGAATGGCTGCCGTCCCTGGGCCGATGCGCCTACGCCAAGTACTGGATCGGGGTGAAATACCGGTGGCGGCTGTCGGTCAACCCGACCGAGAAGTCGACGCTCGCCCGCGTCCTTGCCGGCTGCCCGCCGCTCATGGTGCTGCCGGCGCTGGCCCCGCGCACGGTGAATCCCAATGCGCAGACGCCAGGATCGACGGGCTCGGGGAGCGGGTCCGCCAGCGGCGGTGGCACGTCGAGCGGACCGCTCGATCCGAGGTTCGATACGTGCGGCGAGGCGAATGCGGCCGGGTACGGACCCTATTCGCGTG
>WLND01000335.1 GCA_009726075.1 Actinomycetota bacterium | reverse complement strand
GCGGGCTTGAGCGACTTGGGCCTATGACCACCCAGACTCGCACGTTGGACGGACGTCCTCTCCTGTGATCAACGTGGGGCGAGGGCTGCCCTTCAATGAACGGCGGCCCCTCATCGCCGGCAGGTGGATCGGCAAGCCAAGGGCCTTGAAATGCCTGCTCGACGCGACAGGTGCCACCGCGCGGGTTGAGGCGCCCTTCGACCCGAAATCGGAGCGGGTGCGCCGCTAGCCGCGCTTGATCGGCCGGGTCAGGCAGGTCGGCCCGCCCTCGCCCTTGTTGATCTCGCTGGCCTCGTAGAAGTGGACCTCGACCCCTCGGTTGCGCAGGAGCGATGCGGTCGCCTCGTTGCCCTTGGCCATGACCACGACCCCGGGCCGAACGGCAAGGACGTTGCAGCCCAACGAGAGGTAGTCCTCCTCGGGCACGCACACGTAGTCGATGCCACGGGCCCGGAGCGCGAGAAGCAGGGCGATCGGGGCAAGGCGCTCGAACACGACGGCGAGGTCCTCGCGCACGGGCGACACGACCGACATCAGGTGCAGGCAGAACTCGGGGCCGAGATCATGCGGCAGGTCGAACACCTCGATCGTCACGCCGTCGGCAGCGAGCATGGGCCGCAACTGCTCGATCGCCGCCTGGTTCGTGCGGTAGGAGCGTCCGACTGCCAGGGTGGTCGGGTCGAGCCAGAACATGTCGCCGCCGTCGGCGGTTGCCTCACCGTTGAGGCGTCCGATGACCGGCACCCCGAGGGCCTCGAGATCAGCGGTGAGCAACGGCGGCTCGCCAACGCGCACGGCCTTCGCGCCGCGCAACTCGATGACCCCGGACGGGATCACGAATGCCGGGTCGTAGGTGAAGCAGGCATCGGGCATGTCGTCGGTCGGCGGAAGCACCTCGACCCCGCAGCCCAGCTTCTCCAGCAGGGCCACGAACGCTGCATGCTGCTCGAGGAGCAGTGCTCCGTCGAGGGGCTGTGCCCAGTGGGCGACCTCGTAGTCGCCGCGCAGCGACGGCGGCCGTACGGCAACCCTTGTCAGTGGTGCCACCATTGAATTCACGCCGTACGTTGTCACGTCACCCTCGCTTCAGGATTCTCAGTAGTCGAGTGCGATTGTGGCGTAGGACGAGGATGAATGCGCCGTTGACCCCGAGGACGACCCCCGCGAACGCCAAGGTCAGCCACCATGGGTTGAAGATCGCGATGAGCACGATGGTCAGGCATGACCCCCAGTGCACCCATTCTGCGCGGCGCACCTCGACCAGATACGACTCGATCGACGACGGATCGGTGCCGGGAAGCCGTCGCTTGCTCTCGCCGCCGAACGCACCGCCGAGCTCGGGCAGCCGGCGGGTCAGCGATGCAATGCGAATGCGGCGGTAGGCGGCGGGAGCGTCGAGCCTGGTGAGGCGCAGTGGGCCGCGGTCGGCCTCGAGCCAGTGCCGCGGCCAGCGCGGGGCCGCGGCGCCGATCGCGATCGAGCCGGCAACCACGACAACGATGTCGATGACGACATAGAACGCGATGAGCCACATTGCCGTGCTCATCGCCCCTGCGCCTCCAACCGACGACGAAACTCCCCGCTGAGCGGTCCATCGAACCGCCCGCCGGGGAGTTTCTCCGACTTTCATCCCTGGGTCTCCCCAAGGCGTGTCAGCGGCGAGGGAGGGATTTGAACCCCCGGAGAGTTTCCCCTCGGGCGCTTTCAAGGCGCCTGCATTCGGCCGCTCTGCCACCTCGCCTGACGGTGCATACCGTACCCGTTCGGCCGCGCCTACTGCCCCGCGGATTGCCCTGCGGCCTCGCTGATCGGCGGGCCGGGCGGTTCGAACTGCACGTAATCGTCGGTGATCGCGAGGATCGACCACCTGCTGCCGTCGGACGCGGTGAGCTCGTAGGCGGGAAGGAGCAGCAGCTCGCCGGACGGCTGACGGAATTGGGCGAGCCCGAGTTCGGCATCCACGATGGTCAGGTCGCTCACGGTCGCCACCGCAAGCGGCCGGCCGAGCCTGGTCGGCGAGGTCACCGAGAATCGCGAGACGGACGAGGCCGACTCTGATGGAGCTGGGTCGCCGAAGGCCTCGGTGGCAAGCGGGGTGGGGCCGATCGCCGACCAGCCGGGGAGTGAGGCACGGGCCACGGCGGCCGCCGCGCCGAGCACCGGGTAGCCCGGGACCGGCTCGAGCGCGCCGGCGAACCCGCTGACGGCCGTCACGGCGCCCCGGCGGCCGACGCTGACCCGCCAGGCCAGTTGCGTGCGGCGCCCATTGAGGGTCTGCCAGGCAATGACCGTGGTGACAGGGGTGGCGATGTCGATCTGCCAGTCGACGCCACCGAGGTCGACCCCGAGGTCGGTGAGCAGCTGCTCGGCACGTGCGCGCACCCGTTCGCGCGAGGGCACCCTGCCCAGAGCCCCGACGGTGGGGTCGATGTAGGACCACGATGCCTCGCCGTTGCCGCTCACGGAGAGCCGTGGCCCGCCATCGGCCCCCACCGACCATCCGCCGCTGGCGTCTGCGACGACCGGTCCCTGGAGACCGAACTGCCCGGCCAGCACCTTCGCGAGGGCGCGCCGGTCGATGTCGGTGTCAACAATGCGGTAACCGTTCGCCCGGCCCCGCTCATTGGCCAGATCGGACGAGGCGGTGAACACGGCCGGGGGCCGTGCGGCCGTCTGCTCGATGCCGACGACCGGGAGCGGCAGTTCTTGCGGCGCCTGGGCCACGATGGTCTGGGTGACGGCCGACGGCGGCTGCACGGCCGGCACGCTGGCGCGGCCGATGATCATGCCGCCGAGCAGCACGCCGACCAGGACCACGGCCGCACCGACCACCATGAGGGGGGCCCGCAGTCGCCGGCGGTCGAATGGCTCAGCGCTCATCAGCACGCCCCCCAAAGGCCGGCATCCGCCTTCTGCGCCGCCCGCTGGGCCTCGTCGAGCGCGGCCTTCCATGCGTATGGGGTCGGCCCGTACTGGCGCTCGTGCGCGAATCCGGCCGCGACTGCGTCGAGGTTGAACAGGGTGAGCCCGCCTTCGGGGGCCTGGCGCCACACATAGGCCAGCATCCGGCCGTAGCGGTCGGTGCCGCCCTGGCTCGCGTCCGCCTCGAGGGTGACCCGCTGATCGGTGAGCGCGGCCTTCGCGAAGTCGGACGCCTCGGGCCCGAAGCACTCGACCGGTGAGCCCGGCTTCACGGTCTCGGGCGTGTCGATGCCGATCAGGCGGACCGACACCGATTGCCCGTTCAGCAGAACCTTGATGGTGTCGCCGTCGATGACCCGCTCGACCGGCACGTCGACCATGGTTGCCCCGATCGGGGTCAGGTCGGTTCTC
>WLND01000334.1 GCA_009726075.1 Actinomycetota bacterium | reverse complement strand
GGCCGGTGCCGCCTTCTTCGCCGGAGCAGCCTTGGCCGGTGCCGCCTTCTTCGCCGGAGCAGCCTTGGCCGGTGCCGCCTTCTTCGCCGGAGCAGCCTTTACGGGAGCCTTGGAGACGAGCTTCTTCGCACCCGAAACAACCGCCTTGAACTCTGCGCCCGGACGGAACTTCGGCAGCTTCGTTGCCTTGATCTTCACGGCCTCGCCGGTGCGCGGGTTGCGTCCCAGGCGAGCGCGTCGTGCCTGTGACTCAAAGACACCGAAGCCGCTCACCGCGACCTTCTCGCCCTTGACCACGGCCTTCTTCGTCTCTTCGATGAACGCTTCGACGATGTCTGCGACATCGCGCTTGCTATGACCGAGGCGGGTAGCCACGACATCAATCAGGTCAGCCTTGTTCACGTGAAAAACCCCTTCAAAGGGTGAGAGATCGACCGTGTGTCGACGGTTAAATGTAGCGCCGAAATCCGCTCATGCTCGATCGACACACCGATTAGTCCGTGAATGGTGTTGCAGCATAAGGAGAACGCCGTCACACCGATGCTCAGGCGGTCACCGGCATGAAAGCAGGGCGATGCGCCTCGAACTCGGCAATGGCGTCGGCGTGCTTCAGCGTGATGCCAATGTCGTCGAGACCCTCCATCAGGCGCCAGCGCACGTAATCGTCGACATCGAATGCCGCGACAATCGACCCGGCGCGCACCTCACGTCGGTCCAGATCGACTGTCACTGCAAGGGTCGGGTCGCTCTCGACGGCCTCCCAGAGCGCCTCGATGACGTCCTGGTCCAATTGCGCCGTGAGGAGGCCGCCCTTCCCCGAGTTGCCCCGGAAGATGTCGGCGAATCTCGAGGACAGCACGACCATGAATCCGTAGTCCTGCAGTGCCCAGACCGCGTGCTCACGCGACGACCCGGTACCGAAGTCCGGCCCGGAGATGAGGATGGTCGCACCTTGGTACTGGGGCAGATTCAGGACGAACTCCTGATCCTTGCGCCAGGCCGAGAACAGGCCGTCTTCGAATCCGTGCCGGGTAATCCGCTTGAGGTACTCCGCGGGAATGATCTGATCCGTGTCGACATTGCTGCGGCGCAACGGAATTGCTGTTCCGGTGTGGCTGATGAACTTATCCATGGTGACTCCCGGGTCAGGCGATGCTTGCGAGATCGGATGGGGCGGCGAGATGACCGGCCACGGCGGTAGCCGCAGCGACGGCCGGAGAGACGAGGTGGGTCCGACCACCCGGGCCCTGACGACCTTCGAAGTTGCGGTTGGAGGTCGACGCGCTGCGCTCGCCTGGGGCAAGCTTGTCCGGGTTCATCGCCAGGCACATCGAGCAGCCCGCCTCGCGCCATTCGGCGCCGGCCGCGGTGAAGACCGTGTCCAGGCCCTCTTCCTGAGCCTGCATCTTCACGCGCACGGAGCCCGGAACGACAAGCATTCGCACTGAGTTCGCGACAGTACGTCCCTTGAGCACCTCGGCGACTGCGCGAAGATCCTCGATGCGTCCGTTGGTGCACGACCCGACGAAGACCGTATCGATCTTGATATCGCGCAGCGGCATTCCGGGAGTGAGATCCATGTACTCCAGCGCCCGTTCGATGGCGATGCGGTCGACGTCTCCTGCGGCATCGGCCGGATTGGGCACAGAGCCAGAGAGGGGCAGGCCCTGCCCGGGGTTCGTGCCCCACGTGACGAACGGGCTCAGCGACGCGGCGTCCAAGATGACCTCGGCATCGAAGGTGGCGTCGTCATCGGTGCGCAGCGTCCGCCAGTAGTCGACTGCTGCGTCCCACTCCGGCCCGCTCGGCGCGCGATCGCGGCCCTTGAGGTAGGCGAACGTGGTTTCGTCCGGGGCGATCATGCCGGCGCGGGCGCCGGCTTCGATCGACATGTTGCAGATGGTCATGCGGCCCTCGATGGAGAGCGCCTCGATGGCGGAGCCGCGGTACTCCAGGACATAGCCCTGGCCACCACCGGTGCCGATCTGGGCAATGACCGCGAGGATCAGGTCCTTGGCGGTGACGCCCGCGGGCAGGTCGCCATCGACGGTGACGGCCATGGTCTTGAAGGGCTTGAGCGGCAGCGTCTGCGTCGCGAGCACGTGCTCGACCTCGCTCGTGCCGATGCCGAACGCGAGCGCGCCGAATGCACCGTGGGTCGAGGTGTGCGAGTCACCGCACACCACCGTCATCCCGGGCTGGGTCAGGCCGAGCTGCGGGCCGACAACGTGCACGATGCCCTGTTCGATATTGCCGAGCGAGTACACCGGCACGCCGAACTCTGCGCAGTTGTCGCGCAGCGCATCGACCTGCGCACGCGAGATTGGGTCGGCAATCGGAAGGCCGATGTCGATGGTGGGGACATTGTGGTCCTCGGTCGCCAGCGTGAGATCTGGACGCCGCACCGGACGACCTGATGCGCGAAGGCCGTCGAACGCCTGCGGGCTGGTCACCTCGTGGACGAGGTGAAGATCGATGTACAGCAGATCAGGCTCTCCCTCGGCACGACGCACAACGTGCGCCTCCCAGACCTTCTCGGCGAGCGTTTGTCCCACTGGTCCTCCTTGGCTCATCGTCGGATTGCCGGCCTGATCTTGACGTCTCACATGTTGAGACGTCAGTATCAACCCGTGGACAATGGTAGCGGAGTCGGCGTCCTCGACAAGTCTGTGGCCGTGCTTGCCGCCCTGAGCGAGGCGCCGTGCAGCCTCGCCGAGCTCGTCCTCGCCACCGGGCTCGCCCGGCCGACGGCCTACCGCCTGGCCGTGGCCCTGGCGCACCACGGGCTTGTCGACCGCGACGTCGAGGGACGGTTCGTCCTGGGCTCCCGGCTCAGCGAGTGGGCCGCCGACGTCGACCCATGGCGCGCGCGGGCCCAGGACGCCGTCCTGCGCCTTCGCGACGAGACCGGGGAAAGTGCTCAGGTCTACCGGTCATCCGGCGACGGACGCCTCTGCATCGCCTCCGCAGAGCCCCCGCACGGCCTTCGCGACACCGTGCCGGTCGGCGCCCTGCTGACGATGAAGGCCGGCTCGGCCGCCCAGGTCCTGGCCGCCTGGCTCAATCCCGCTGCGCGAGGTCTCATGCTCGAGGGCGCGGCCTACAGCGCCGACCGACTTGCCCAGGTGAGGCGACGGGGCTGGGCGCAAAGCCTCGGCGAGCGCGAGGCAGGCGTGGCATCGATCTCGGCCCCGGTCACCGATGGCGTCGGCACGGTCATCGCAGCAGTCAGCATTTCGGGTCCGATCGAACGCCTCGCGCAGCCAACCCCCAAGCAGCGGCAGGCGCTCCTCGATGCGGCCGATCAGCTGAGCCAGCCACCCCCGGGCTCGTAAG
>WLND01000333.1 GCA_009726075.1 Actinomycetota bacterium | reverse complement strand
TGAACGGGCTGACCGCCGCTCCGCCGGAGACGATGACAACAGCATTTCGTTCGGACATTCAAGCCTCCATGGCCGGGTGGTTCTTCGTTGCAGGCTTCCGCGCTCGGCACTGCGCTATGACGGTAGCCTGCTCGTCATGGCAGGCATCCCGGGGGCCTCGATCGGCCCGCTCATGCACGATCTCGTCCCGATGGTCGCGACCCTCGGCCTCGAGTATGACGCCGACATCACGCCGGCCCACGCAGTCGTCGTCCTGCGCGACCAGCCCGACTACCGAAACCACGTCGGGGGCCCGCATGCTGCGGCGATGTTCCTCCTCGGCGAGTCGGCTACCGGAGCAGCAGCCGTCGCGGCCTTCGGCGACATGCTCGATCGAGCTGTCCTCCTGCCCATGACCGCCGGCATGGACTTCGTCGCCATTGCCCGCGGTGATCTCACCGCGACCGCCACGATGGAAGGCGACGCCGATGAGCTCCGGGCGATCTTCACCGCGGGAGGAAGGCCGGAGTTCGACGTGGTCGCCGACATCACCGATGCGGACGGCACGGTGACGGGTCGACTTCGCACGCGCTGGACGCTGAAGGCGCTGCGGCCGACAGCGGAGGGCTCAAGCCCCGGGTAATGCCCCCGGTTCGGGGTCGAGGTCTGCGTAGACAGGCGGACGCTTCTGGGCCTGCGCCGCAAGACTCTCCGTCAGGTCGCCCGGCTGCAACGCACCGGACTGCCACGTGGCGATCTGCTGCAGCGAATCCGCGACGCCGTGGTCGCGGGCGTAGATCAGCGACTCCTTGTTGCCCCAGGTCACGAGCGGGCTCTTGCCGGCTATCTCATGCGCAATCTCCAGAACTCCGGCGATGAGCGCATCATGGTCAGCAAATACCGCGTTCACGAGCCCCACCTCGCATGCTCGATCTGCGCTCATTGGCCGCCCGGTCAGCACCATCTCGCGTGCGACACCGTCGCCGACGATGCCCGGCAGTCGCTGCAGCGTGCCGACATCTGCCGTCATCCCGATGTTCGTCTCATGCACCACGAAGTAGGCATCACTGCTGGCGTAGCGCAGGTCGCAGGCGGTCACCATGTCGACCGCGCCGCCGATGCATCCGCCCTGGATCGCCGCGAGCACAGCGACCCTCGCCCGCTCCGGGGATGAGATGGAGTCCTGGAGGTGACGCACCTGGAGAACGCGATTCATGTTGACCCGGCCAGGTTCGCCCGCCGGCGACAGGGCGCCGCTGGTGAACACCGAGAGGTCCATGCCTGCCGAGAAATGCCGGCCCGTCGATGAAAGGACGATGACCCGGACGTCGCCCCGGGCACTGAGGCTGCGGACGATCGCCGGCCACTCCTCCCAGAAGGCTGCCGTCATCGTGTTGAGCTCGTCGGGACGCGACATCTGGACGTGGGCGACCTTGCCAGTGATTTCTACAGTGAAGCAGGTGTGCATGAGGGTCATCGTAGGTTCGCGGGGGCTACTTGGTGCCGGCCGCGGCGCTGAACGGCACGACGAACGGCAATTGATCGATGCCGGAGCCGTAGGCAGCCATGAGCCCCATGCCGAGCGCGAACTGCTGATCAGGCGTGGCGATGAGGTCGATGGGCTGGAGGTCGGTCTCATGGGAGGCCACCCGCGCCAGCTCGAGACGTAAGGCCCACTGCGGGCTCTTCGCCGGGTCGAGGGAACGGCGAAGTTGCGCCGCCTTGGCAACCGCGGGGCCGTGGGCGCGCTTGATATCGGCGAAGGCCGCGGTCTCCTCGCCTGGTGGGACCAGGAGGCTGTCGGCTGCGCTGACAACGAGGGATGCCTTGGAGTCGTAGCGAGCGAACATCGAGCCGCTGCTCACCTGCGCCGTTCGGCAGATCCGGGCAACCGTCGCACGGCGGTAGCCCACGCGACCCACGACGTTGAGCGCTGCCATCTGGAGCAGGTCCTGATGGGGATCATCGGTGGACGACGTTCGCATGAACATGAACTCCGGGCCCTTTGGTATCGCCTTGCCACGGCCCTTGGAGCGCGACATGTCGATCTCTCGCTGGGCGCTTGCCTTGGTCGAAGGAGCGGACGCAACGCCGGCCGTGCCCGCGAGCACCCGCCCGAAGCCTGCACCCATGGCCAGCGCGCTGCTCGCTGCCGACGCAGCCGGGCGTCCGTCCTCAAGGCTGCAGTAACCACCGACCATGTCGGCCATATCGGCCCTGATCACCTCGCCGAGATCCTCGTCGAACATCGCTGCGATGAGGAGCTCGGTCGCCGCCTGCAGTTCAGGCGCGGGTTCTGACCAGGTCCTATGCACCTTCGCCAGCTCTGGGGCTGACCCGTTGTCGATCGTCGAGTGGAGGAGCGTGAAGTGGTCGCTCAGGGACTGGCGAAGTACCGATGTCCATAGATCGGTGCCGAGCTCGGCCTTGCTCTCAGCCCGGCCGTAGACAGCGCCCACCGTCAGGCCGGCGCGCTCGGCCACCGAGCCGAAGGTCAGTGCGTCCCAGCCGGATTCAGCGATGAGTGCCACGGCCGCTTCGCGCAAGGCAAGGTCGTTCGCGATGGCGCGAGCGGTGCGGCGGCGGCGAGGCAGGGTGTCAATGCGAGCTTGTGTACCGGAATCGCGTGCGATGTCCATGAAAATCTCCCCCGACCGGGAGGTGTCTACGTGCGCGCCGACAAAGAATTGCGGCCACATCTCCCTAGGCCCATGACTCTAGTGATAGCAGTAACATTCTTCTAACTCTCAGGGGTTCCTACCCGGACCGACCTACTCAGGCCACCGTCAGTGTCAGCTTTGCGGTCTTCGTCACGCCATTGAGCCGGTAGGTGAACGAGATGACGACGGTGCCGGCCTTGTTCGGTGCCGAGTAGGTGACAGATCCATTGGCATTCCAGCTGAAGTCGCTACCGCCAGACGGCTCGGAGACGACTGTGGCGTCGGTGAGCGTTGCACCCGTGAGGCCCGACAGGACGTTGACGGTGACGGATCCCTTTTTCGCGACAGAGCCCGTGGTTTGGGTGGGCGAGGGGGTCGGCGTGGGCGTCGGGGTAGGTGTCGGCGTCGGAGTCGGAGTCGGGGTAGGTGTCGGCGTCGGAGTCGGGGTAGGTGTCGGAGTCGGGGTCGGGGTGGGAGTGGGAGTGGGCGTCGGCGTCGGGACGGGTGAGATGGCAGGTGCGGCAAGCGCATTCGACTGCGCGCCGTAGACAGTGCTGAGAGCGCCGGCCAGCACCTGAACGCCGGCCACGCATGCCAAGGCAATGCCGGCCACGATCAGGGCATACTCGATGGCAGTGGCGCCCCGCTCTTTCGCGAACCTGTTGCGCAGCAGTCGTCGATAACCCTGCATGGTGTCCCCCCGCGTGCCACAAG
>WLND01000332.1 GCA_009726075.1 Actinomycetota bacterium | reverse complement strand
CGGTTGGTTCGCAGCATCGATCGTTGCCATGGCCCAAGGCCACCGCGTCAACCTTGCGCGCCGGTCAAGCGCCGGGCACGTCCGCGTCAAGAAGTTCACCGACAGTTCCCGGGGGCTCCGCTAGGTGCGACCGGTACTCGTCGGCCAGCGGCAGATGCGTCGGAGCAAGGTCACCGTCTAGCCTCGGGACGGCTAGGATTTTGCCGTCCCGCCCCCTTAACTCAGTTGGCTAGAGTGCCTCACTTGTAATGAGGATGTCCTCGGTTCGATTCCGGGAGGGGGCTCCACCGGACAGGGCAACAGGCCCCCTGACGCCGGTTTGGGCACGGCGATGTCGCGCCGGACCGCTGCAGCATGAACCGCAGCAACAGCAGCCTGCCCAAACGCAGGGTGGCTATTGCGAGCCGACCGTCCTCCTCGCCGGTTCCTGAGCGCGGGCTGATCTTGCCGTGTGACCAGCCCTTCCCGGTGACAGGATGCAGACGTGCCCCACCGCCCCCGCGTCCTGGTCGCCGACGATGAAGTCCGGTTCGCCGAGGCCCTCCGGCAGGGCCTCGAGCGGCACGGATTCGACACCACGGTCGTCAACGACGGCGCGGCCGCCCTTGCCCGGGCATCGACAGGGGCCTTCGACCTCGTCCTGCTCGACCTCATGCTCCCCGGCCTGTCCGGGTACCGCGTCGTCGAGCGCCTGCGAGCAGCCGACGTCCAGACTCCGATTCTCATGCTCACGGCGAAGGACGGGGAGTACGACGAGGCCGACGCATTCGACCTCGGGGTCGACGACTACCTGACCAAGCCCTTCAGCACCGTCGTGCTCCTCGCCCGCATGCGATCACTCCTGCGGCGCCAGCCGGAGGTCCGTCCGCCCTTGATCGAGATCGGCGACCTTCGGCTCGAATGGCGTAAGCATCGATGCTCCCGCGCCGGGCGCGAGATCACGATGACGGCGCGGGAGTATGCGGTCGTCCTGTATCTCGCGGAGCGCGCGGGCGAGGTGGTGAGCAAGCAGGAGCTGCTGGACGAGGTCTGGGAGGAGCCAGACCTCGACGTGAATGTCGTCGAGGTGTTCGTGATGCAGGTCCGCAAGAAGCTGGGAGCGGGCCTGATCGAAACGGTCCGGGGCGTCGGGTACCGCGTCGTGGCTGCATGACCCTGCTGCCCCGGGGCATTCGGAGTCGCGCCGTGCTCGTCGCGGTCGCCGCCACGCTGGTGATCGGGGCGGTGCTCGGCACCGTGTCCTTCGCCCTCGTCACCCGGGTAAGCGATGCATCCGTCGATGAACTGCTCGACGCGCAGGTGAGCGAGGTCAGCTCTCAGTTCGCGAACCCCGACATCGATCCCGGTTCGACCGTCGTGCTCGAGGCCGTCGAGTCGCTTCGGCAGGTGTCGGTGCAGGTGTTCGACACGTCAGGACGCAAGCTCGCCGAGAGCACCGGCACGCCGACCGGGGCCGACCTGTGCTCCGACGATCCGTCCTACCTGCGAAGGCGCGTCGCCGTCGAGTCGTCCCTGGGCCCGCTGGTCGTCTGCGCCGCCGCGAGCACCTCGTCGGTTCAGCGCGCGCAGCGCGATGTCCTTGTCGCCATCGCCGCGGTGCTGCCCCTGACGTTGGCAGGCGTGGCCCTGGCGGTGTGGTTCGCCGTCGGTCGCGCGCTTGCCTCGGTCGAGGGCCTTCGGCGTCAGGCCGAGCAGATGACGAGCATCAGCGACGGGGCCCTCGACGTCCAGCGGACCGGCGACGAGATCGAGCGCCTCGGCATCACGATGAACGGGCTGCTGGCCCGGCTGCACGCGCAATCGCGCGCCACCCGACAGTTCGTCGCCGATGCCGGCCACGAACTGCGAAATCCGCTCGCCACCCTGCGCGTCGCCCTGGAGTTCGGCGCCGGCGACGCTCCCGGCGACGATGGCCTACCGACCCTTGCCCTGGCCGAACTCGACCGACTCGAGGGCCTGGTGCAGGACCTCCTCGTGCTGGCCAGGACCGATGCCCACGATGAGCCGTTCCACGCCGCCGTGGAGTTCGACTCCATCGTTCGCCAGTCGACGATGTCCCAGCGCTCGCGACGACGCGAGGTGACCATCGTCGAAGACCTCCGGCCCTGCACGATCATCGGCGATGCCCAGTCGGTTCGAAGTGCCGTCGACAACCTCATCGCCAATGCGGTCAGGCATGCGGACTCGCGCGTCACCGTCGCCCTTCGCCCGGACGACGGAACGTGGACGCTCACGGTGGACGATGACGGACGGGGCCTCAAGCCCGAGGACTGCGCACGAGTCTTCGAGCGCCTGGTCAGGCTCGACGAGTCGCGCGACCGCGACGAGGGCGGCAGCGGGCTCGGCCTGGCCATCGTCGCGGCCGTCGCCGCGGCACACCATGGCAGCGCCACGGCGAGCCCCGGTCCCGGCGGCCACTTTGCCCTGCGACTGCCCGCGATCGGGTGATCAGCGCACCGGTCGCGGCTCGCCCCGCGACACGGCACGAGCAGGGCTAGCGCGGCGTCTGGCTGACGTCGACGCTGAACGCGACCTTGTCATCGGATCCGATGCCCTTTGAGGTCACCGTCACATCGAACACCTTGCCGCTGGCCACCTTGTACTCGCACATTGCGACGCTTCCCGCGTCGGTCTTGAGGTCCTCGAGGCATGTAACCGATTCGGAGGGATCCATCGTCAGGCCCGTCTCTGCCTCAAGGGCTGCCACCGCCTGCACGGCGAGATCCTCCTTGCCCACCGACGTGCCGCCGATGCTCCCGCTCACCGAGCAGCCAGCGAGGGCAAGGGCGGTCAGGCCAGAAGCGATCACGAGGGTCGAGCGGCGTGACATCGAGGTCGTCATCATGTGGAACTCCTTCGTTGGTGGTGGCGGGACGCACGATGTGCGCCCCGGTTTCGCTGGCCGTGCCGTGGTGCGGTTCGTCACCAGTTCACGATGATGCGCGCTGGTCCTCGCCAGAGGTTGCCCTTGATGACCGGTCCGGTTCGACCGACGTTCGCCTTCGCCAGGGCGGCGGCCTTCTTGCGCGCGGCCGGGATGTTCTTCGACTGCTTGCCCACCGGCGAGCGGACCACCGTGAAGTGGGCATACACCGGAATCGACTTGGATGCCTTGAGGAACCGAGGAACGACGACCCACTTGCCCGAGCGCTTCATTCGGTAGATGACCCGTGCCGTTGCGATGTCTGACGTCGTGATCGTTCCGTTGCCGGGCGGCGCCGCACCCGTCTTGCCGTCCTCAGACAGGACCTTCAGGGTAAAGGTCTCCGTCGCTGGCGTGTGGCCGGCAACCTTCGCGTCGATGCCGAAGACGTAGACGCCCGGCACGATCGGAGTTCCGTGCACGATGCCGT
>WLND01000331.1 GCA_009726075.1 Actinomycetota bacterium | reverse complement strand
CAACGTGCCGTCAGTACTGATCGTGATGCCGGTCGCGGATTCGACCGCCTGCCCGTCGACCGATGTCGTCTGGAGCACGATCGTGTGACTACCCGGTTCCAGGGTGCCCGGGAGCTTGGCGCTCGCGGCGAACACACCGGCCGCGTCGGCCGAGCCGGACGTGAGCAACTGGGGCTGGGAGAAGACCCAGAGCGAGTACTGCGATGCGGGCGCGACGCCCGCGCCCTGAATGTCGATGCCGACGTCGCCGACCTTGGTGCCGATGGCCCCATTGACCTTGACGACAACGCCGCTTGCCGCGGCGGTCTCGGTGGGCGCCGGGATGGGCTCCTCGGACGCCACGGGCTCGGCAGAGGCTTCAATGGACGGCTCGTCCGTCGGCTCATCGACTGGGTTATCCGTCGGCTCGTCGGTCGGCTCATCGGCGGCGTCATCCGATGGATCGTCGGTCGGCTCGTCGGTCGGCTCATCTGACGGATCGTCCGAGGGCTCATCCGACGGCTCATCGGATGGGGTGTCTGACGGGTCGGCGGAGGGCTCGTCGGTCGGGTCAGCGCTCGCCTCCGCGGTCACCTCGGCGGCGGGCTCTGCGCTCGCCTCAGCGCTTGCGGCCGGCGCGGGCTCCGGCGCGGGGTCGGGGGCGACCGCCCCGCCGCCCTCGTCCTCGGCACCGATCGTGACCGCTGAACTGGCCGCGGGCACGCTCGCAATCGTCCAGCCGAGGCACAGTGCGATGGTCACGATGCCCACGAACCACAGCGTTACTGCGGTGCGCCGCGGTGAGCTGTCGGCCACGGCCCTGCCGTGATCGGACTTGGATCGGCCTCGGCGGGGGGCGCCGTTCGTCGTCTCCATGTGTTCAACTTCCTTCGCTGCCTGAGGTCCACCCTGACCGGCCGAGCTACTACCGAGTCTCGATCAATTGGGGAAGAGTCGAATGTACTGCTTCAATCGAGGGTCACCGAACACACCTGTCGCATCGTGCCTCGCAGCGCACCTGGTCGCCACGAGTGAGGCCGGCCATCCCTGCCCCTGTCAATCGCAGCGACGCTACACACGCCGACGACCCTCGAAGGCCCTGCCGAGGGTGACCTCGTCGGCGTACTCGAGGTCGCCGCCGACCGGAAGGCCGCTGGCCAGCCTCGACACGGCGATACCGATCGGGCTGATGAGTCGCGCGAGGTAGGTGGCGGTCGCCTCGCCCTCGAGGTTCGGGTCGGTGGCGAGGATGACCTCGGTGATCGCGCTGTCAGCGAGACGCGCCATCAGCTCACGGATGCGAAGGTCGTCGGGTCCGACGCCCTCGATCGGATTGATGGCCCCGCCGAGCACGTGGTAGCGGCCCCGGAATTCGCGGGTGCGCTCGATGGCGACGACGTCCTTGGACTCCTCGACGACGCACAGGACGGTGAGGTCGCGCCTGGTGTCACGGCAGATGCGGCACTGCTCCTCCTCAGAGACGTTGCCGCAGATGCTGCAGAAGCGAACCTTCTCCTTGACCTCGCGGAGCGCGTCGGCAAGTCGCAGAACGTCGACC
Organism: Actinomycetota bacterium; assembly: GCA_009726075.1. Classification (GTDB taxonomy): domain Bacteria; phylum Actinomycetota; class Actinomycetes; order S36-B12; family S36-B12; genus WLND01. The sequence continues at coordinate 1,839 of WLND01000331.1, read as the reverse complement.
GGATCGGCCGACAGGATGTGGAAGGCGATGCGCTGCGCGCTCTTCGGTCCGATGCCCGGCAGCCTGCCGAGCTCATCGATGAGGTCCTGGACGATCCCCTCGTACATCAATGCTCTATCTCACCGATCTGCGTGGCGCCCAGGGTGCGCATGACGAGGTCGATGCCGCTCTCTTCGACCGCATCATCGTCGTCGATGCTCGGCGTATCGAGGTCGATCGCTGCCGAGGAGTCGACGGCGCTGACCGGCTCTGGCGCTGTTGACCGACCGGCGGCGGACGCCGGAGCCGGAGCCGCGGCGGCAACCGCCGCCGCCCCCGCCGAGTTGGGGGCCAGCACGACATCGACCTTTACGTCGAGGCGCAGCACATCGAGGATGGCCTGGCGAAGTCGCTCGTCGTGGCCGCTCGACTTGATGTTGATTGCCGTGCCGGCACTGTCGATCGCTACTGCCAGCACTCCATTCGAGACCGAGATCGGGGCGGAGTTCGCGAACGCCATCCACGCCACGCGCGAGTAGGTCTTCAATGCGTCGAGGACCGCGGGCCACATCGACCGCATCTCCGGCAGCCCGCCATCGCTCGCGGTGGCCGTTGCAGCGGCCGTGGGGACCGCGGCTGCGGGTGGCCGCGCCGATTCAGGCGCTGCCGCAGTCTTCGCCTCGGGCGCGGCGGTCGGGGCCGCACGGTCGGTGACCTCGGAGAGCTTGCGCGGAGCGCGTCCTGACTTCGGCTTTCCAGTCGGCGCCTCTGCGCTCGCCAACGTCTCCGCCGCCGGCTCGTGGTGACCACCCGCACCCTGGGCAAGCGCGGGCGTCGTGGGGGTAGCAGCGACGAGTGCGGCAGGGGGCGTCGTCGAAGCCTGGAATGCCGCCGTGGCCATGCGGCGCTCGATCTGGTCGAGGCGAGCACGCGTGCCACGCTCGTCGGCATCGGATGCGGGCAGGAGCAGGCGCGCCGCCATGAGCTCGAGGTGCAGCCGGGGTGCCGTGGCGCCGCGCAGGTCGCTCAGGGCCTCGCTCACGACGTCGGCGGCCCTGCCGAGCTCGGCCGGGCCGAATGACTGCGCCTGCACGACCTCGCGGGCCACCTGGTCTTCAGGGGCGTCGATGAGGTTGATCTCGACCGCGTGCGGCACATGCTGGAGCACGATGAGGTCGCGGAGCCGCTCGAGCAGGTCGGTGGCGAAGCGTCGCGGCTCGTGCCCCGCCTCCATCACGCGATCGATGACCATGAACAGTGCCGCGCCGTCGTGCCCGGCCATGGCTTCGATGGTTTCGTCGAGGAGCGCCGCATCGGTCATGCCCAGCTGGGCGACCGCCTCGGCGTAGGTGACGCCCTCGGGGCCGCATCCGGAAATGACCTGGCTCAGGATCGAGAGGCTGTCGCGGACGCTCCCGGCCCCCGCGCGAGCGACGAGCGCCAGCGCTGCGGGATCAGCCGGAACGCCCTCGGCTGCGCAGACCGAGGCGAGGTGCTCGGCAAGCACCTTGGCCGACACGAGCCGGAAGGTGTAGTTGTGCGTGCGCGAGCGGATGGTCGGCAGGACCTTCTCCGCCTCGGTCGTGGCGAACACGAAGCGCACGTGCTCGGGCGGCTCCTCGACGAGCTTCAGGAGGGCGTTGAAGCCCGCCGTCGTGACCATGTGCGCCTCGTCGATGATGTAGACCTTGTAGCGCGACGAGGCCGGCGCGAACATGGCCCGCTCACGCAGGTCGCGGGTGTCCTCGACGCCGCCATGGCTCGCCGCGTCGAGCTCGATCACGTCGAGCGAGCCGGGCCCGTTCGCCGCGAGGTCGGTGCAGCTCTGGCACACCCCGCAGGGGTCCGGGGTCGGTCCCT
>WLND01000330.1 GCA_009726075.1 Actinomycetota bacterium | reverse complement strand
TGGGGTGACTGGAGTTGCGCGAGTTCCATGCGCAGGAGTTCGGAGTCGTGTTCGGCCCGGGCGATCTTGATGTTGACGCTGTCGATGTGGCGTTGTTGCTGAACCAGATAGGTCTGCGAACCGGCCACGGCGAACAGGGCTGCGAACAGGACGACACACGCGACCGTGCCGATCTGACGACGGCGTTCGCGACGCGCCTTCTCGACAACGCGAAGACTCGGCCGATCGGCCTGATCGTCGGACGGCCTCGGAAGGGCGAGATCGGGCAGCACGGCGGCGAGCGCACCGAACACGTTGCGACGACCGTTGACCGCGACGGGGGCGCTCATCGCTCGCCTCGCTCGAGGAGTTCGATGCATTCAGCGGAGCGCAGGCGGGCGCTCTCGGCCCGCGGGTTCACGACGAGTTCCGCGGCCGACGGGGTTCGACCGCCGCGGCTCAGGAGACGGACGCGCTGAACAGCTCCACACACGCACGGGAAGTTGGTGGGACAGGTGCAGCCACCGGTCTCGGCGTCGCGCAGCACCTGCTTCACGATCCGGTCTTCACCCGAGTGATACGACAGCACCGCGATGCGGCCGCCGATGCACAGCGCATCGAGCGCTGCGTTCAGAGCGACAGGAAGAACGCCGAGTTCGTCGTTGACTTCGATGCGGATCGCCTGGAAGGTGCGCTTCGCCGGATGACCGCCGCGACGTCGTGCCGGTGCCGGGATTGCGTTGCGAACCAGTTCGGCGAGTGCGCCGGTGGTCTCGACGGGACGGGCGGCGACGATCGCCTTGGCGATGCGGCCGGCAAACTTCTCGTCACCGTTGTCACGCAGGACCTTCACAAGGGCCGCTTCGGAGTAGTCGTTGACAACCGTGGCAGCCGACAGCGACTGGGCGGGGTTCATCCGCATGTCGAGAGGCGCATCGAGGCGATAGCTGAATCCGCGTTCGGCGCGGTCGAGCTGCGGTGAACTGACACCCAGGTCGAACAGGGCGCCCACGACGGGCTCGTCGGCAGGAATCGCAGTGGCGACGACCGACCCGAGCGAATCGAATCGGGTGCGGACGGTCTTGGCCCTGTCACCGAAGCGCGCAAGGCGGGAGTCGGCGGCGAGCAGTGCATCCGGATCCTGGTCGAGGCCGAGGACCTTCAGTTGCGGGTGTGCATCGAGCAGAAGCGTCGCGTGTCCTGCGCCACCGAGAGTCGCATCGATCAACCAACCGGCCGGCACAGGGGCGAACAGGGCCACGATCTCGTCGGCCATCACCGGGCGGTGGGCGAACTCGCGATCGGGCTGGGGATCCATGGCGCGGTCCTTCCATGGTCGAACCAGACGGCAGAGCCGGGTCCGGTCTTCAGCAGTCCCTCGGAGCACGGGCGCCCGCCGGGATTTCTCCCCGGCTGGGCTCGATGGGAAGCGGGCGGAGTAGGGGCCTTCCATCGTGTGTTCCGAGAGACTGCTGAAGATCGGGCCGCAGGCCCGGCGGATGGCCGGACGACGGCAGGTCGGTTGATCCTTTCTGAGGGCGGGCAGGAAATACATGGCGGCGGCTAGAGCCCGAGGGCAGTGACCGCCTGGATCAGGCTGTCGTCAGCGATTCCGGACTGATCGTCCCAGCGACTGGCATCCCAGATCTCGATGCGATTGATGGCGCCGATCACGACCGCATCGCGCTCGAGTCGGGCGAAATCCCGGAGGCGCTGCGGAATGGTGATGCGGCCTTGGCTGTCGGGCCGGACCTCGTGGGCGTTGGCGGCGAAGGCCCGCATGGCCTCTTGCGGGGCCAGACCTTCCCGGATGCGTTCGGTGAGGGTCTTCGCCACTTCGGCGAATCCGTCCTCGGTCCACAGGCCGAGGCATCGATCGAGCTGGGACAGGAATCCCTTGTCGACCAACTGGGCGCGGAAGGTCGCAGGCAGGACGATTCGCCCTTTGTCGTCGAGCGAGTGCTCAAACGTGCCTACGAACATGACAACCCTCTCCACTCGGCCCTTTCGGACCATTCGGTCCCGTCGGGCCGCAAGGCCCTCGGAACCACCCGGCCCCTACGGAGCCCCACGGGGTGCAACTTACGCCCCATTTCCCCCCACTGTCAACCACATTCCGCCCTGATTCCCCAATTTGGACGGGAATCTCAAGGCGCGCCGGCAAGAGTTGTGCGCGCCGCGGTCATAAAACGACGCGATCCTTTTCTCAAGCGACGCAGGCGCGACGAAATGCCGACTCAAGCGCGAAATAAACCCGACTGCGGCTATCTCACCGGTGGAGAACCCGGCAGATTCGCCCAGGTACATTCCCTGCATGACCCCTGCGCTGCGACTGGATGCTGAGGCTGTCTCCCGTTTTGCTGCCTTCCGGGGCGAAAGCAGCAAACTCGGTGAGCAGATCCGGGCCCTCGAGGAAGCACTTGTGGGTGCCCTTGGCGTCGAGGCAGCTGGACGGGCGGCTGCCCTCGGGGTCGACGATTCCCTGCTGGCTGGCGCCGTGTCGGTCAAGGCACTGTCCGCCCAGATCGACGTGGTTCTCCATGCAGTCGGCATCATTGAGGCGCTGCCACACATCCTCGCCCCCGGCGAGCAGGTGCAGGCCTTGTCTCTTGGGGCTGGCAATACCAACCGCGACTTCGATCTCGAAACAGATCTTCAGGTTGCCGAGTTCAAATTCATCGGCTGGCGCGGTGGAGCCGAGTCCGTACGACAGGACGCGGTTCTGATCGACGTTTTCAATTTGGATCGAGCCAAAACCGAACGGAGGAAGGTGCTCTACCTCACGGGTTCCAGCATTCCGCTGCGGTACCTGTCAACGAGCAAGAGAAAAACCCGAGCTTGCTTGGCCAGGCGGCCGGGAGTTCTGGAACAGTTCGACGCCATTTACGGCGCCGACGCCTTCATTCATGTTGCCGACTATTGGGCAGCAGTTCGCGACCGCATCGAGGTCGTCGATCTTGTCGACGTCCTTCCCGTTCTTGGCGTCGCTACTGGCATGGGCGAGCAGGAGTAGGTAATCCCGTTTGGGGTGAGGAGTCTCCGACTTCTCAGGTGCCGAGGAGCAGATCAGCGCCGATGATCTCGACGGAACGGCGTGCTGTCGCGACCAGTTTCGCTGGCGAGACTTGCCTGCCGTACTCGTTGAGAAATTGGGGCGATGCCTTTGCGCAGGTGACTGTGTGGTCCAACTGTGCTCTGAATGCACTCCTTGCGTCAGGTGCCAAAACCACGATCGGTCCGCGGTCCAGGTCGATCAACTGCGGCGTCACGGCCTCCCCAGCAAGTGTGGCCGCCTCGGTCGGTGTGACTCCATGGGCTGCCAGTGCGACCACGGCAGCCGGCTGCGTCGATCGGAACCGCCGAAGCGCGGACCAGTGCTGACTACCAGGACGGCAACGTAGA
>WLND01000033.1 GCA_009726075.1 Actinomycetota bacterium | reverse complement strand
GGCGGCTCGCTCGTCAACATGGAGTTCATCCAGTTCCACCCGACCGGCATGGTGTGGCCCCCGAGCGTCAAGGGCCTGCTCGTCACGGAGTCTGTCCGCGGAGATGGCGGCGTCCTCACGAACTCCGAGGGCCGCCGGTTCATGTTCGACTACATCCCCGACGTCTTCAAGGCGCAGTACGCGAAGTCGGAGGAGGAGGCCGATCGCTGGTACACCGATCCCGACAACAACAAGCGCCCGCCGGAGCTCCTGCCCCGCGACGAGGTCGCTCGCGCGATCAACGCCGAGGTCAAGGCCGGCCGCGGGTCGCCCCACGGTGGCGTGTTCCTTGACGTCTCCAAGCGCCTGCCGGCCGATGTCATCAAGGCGAAGCTGCCCTCGATGTGGCATCAGTTCAAGGAGCTTGCCGACGTCGACATCACCCTTGAGGCCATGGAGGTCGGTCCGACCTGCCACTACGTCATGGGCGGGGTCGAGGTCGATCCCGATACCCAGGAGCTCGTCGGCGTCAAGGGCGTCTTCGCGGCCGGGGAGTCCTCCGGCGGCATGCACGGATCCAATCGCCTCGGCGGCAACTCGCTGTCTGACCTCCTGGTCTTCGGACGTCGGGCGGGGCTCTACGCAGCCGAGTACGTCGACAGCCTGAAGGCGAAGGGCGTTGCCCCGACCCTCTCGGATGCCGAGATCAATGTGGCCATGGATCGCGCGCTGGAGCCGTTCAGCGACACGCGGGACGAGAACCCCTTCACCATCCAGGACGAGCTGCAGACGATCATGAACGAGCTCGTCGGCATCATTCGCACGGCCGATGAGATGACGGCGGCGCTCGAGAAGATCGAGGGCCTCAAGGTTCGCATTGGCAAGGCAAAGGCGATGGGCGGACGCGAGTACAACCCGGGATGGCACCTCGCCCTCGACCTGCCCAAGCAGATCCTGGTCTCGGAGTGCGTTGCCAAGGCTGCGCTCGCTCGCGAGGAGTCGCGTGGCGGTCACACCCGCAACGACTTCCCGGCCATGAGCCCCGAATGGCGTCAGGTGAACCTGATCTGCCGCATCAGCGATAACCAGATCGACGTGACGAAGCAGGCCCTGCCGAAGATTCCGCAGGAGCTCATCAGCCTGTTCGATGCAGCCGAACTCAAGAAGTACATGACCATTGAAGAACTCACCTCGGTAGGGATGGCGTAGACATGAGCTACATGGCGAAGTTCCGGCTCTGGCGTGGGCCCCATGGCACCGGTGAACTCAAGGACTACGACGTTGAGGTGCTCGAGGGCGAGGTCGTCCTCGACGTTATCCATCGCATCCAGGCCGAGCAGGCGACCGACCTGGCCGTTCGCTGGAACTGCAAGGCTGGCAAGTGCGGGTCGTGCAGTGTCGAGGTCAATGGCCGTCCGCGGTTGATGTGCATGACCCGGATGAACACCTTCGAGGAGACCGACACGATCACGGTCACCCCGTTGCGCGCGTTCCCGGTCATTCGCGACCTCGTCACCGACGTCTCGTTCAACTACGAGAAGGCGCGCGAGGTGCCGGCGTTCACGCCGCCCAAGGGCCTCAAGCCGGGTGACTACCGGATGGCTCAGGAGGATGTGGCCCGCAGCCAGGAGTTCCGCAAGTGCATCGAGTGCTTCCTGTGCCAGAACACCTGCCACGCGGTGCGCGACCACGAGGAGAACAAGACCAACTTCGCCGGGCCCCGCGTGCTCATGCGCGTCGCCGAGCTCGACATGCACCCGCTCGACACCGTTGACCGCCAGAAGATGGCCCAGGACGAGCTCGGTCTCGGCTACTGCAACATCACCAAGTGCTGCACCGAGGTGTGCCCCGAGCACATCAAGATCACCGACAACGCCCTGATTCCGCTCAAGGAGCGCGTTGCCGATATCAAGTACGACCCGATCCGCTGGCTCGGGAGCAAGATTCGGGTTCGTGGCGCAGGTGACTGACGACGGGGGCGCCCAGACTGAGTCTGGGCTGCCCCTGGCGGTTGTGTACGGTCCGGAGGCGCTCGCGGGCTGGGATCCTCAGACTCAGCTCAGCGAGCCGGGGGAGTTCCCGTACACGCGGGGCGTCTACGCGTCGATGTATACGGGTCGTCCCTGGACGATGCGGCAGTACGCGGGCTTCGGCACGGCGGTAGAGAGCAACGAGCGCTACCGCCAGTTGCTCGCCGCCGGCACCACCGGACTGTCGGTGGCCTTCGACCTGCCGACCCAGATGGGCTACGACTCCGACCACCCGCTCGCGCACGGTGAGGTCGGCAAGGTCGGCGTTGCGATCGACTCCATTGACGACATGCGCATCCTGTTCGCCCAGATCCCGCTGGATCAGGTCTCGACCTCGATGACCATCAATGCACCGGCGGCAGTGCTGTTGCTCCTCTACCAGTTGGTCGCCGAGGAGCAGGGCATCTCCGCCGACCAGCTGAACGGCACGATTCAGAACGATGTGCTCAAGGAGTACATCGCGCGGGGTACCTATATCTACCCGCCGGCTCAGTCGCTTCGGCTCATCACCGATATCTTCACTTACTGCCGCAACGAGATTCCGCGCTGGAACACGATCTCGATCTCCGGGTACCACATGGCCGAGGCCGGTGCTACGCCCGTTCAGGAGATCGCGTTCACCCTCGCCGATGGCATCGCCTATGTGCAGGCGGCGGTTGATTCAGGGCAGGACGTCGACGAGTTCGCGCCTCGGCTCGCCTTCTTCTTCGTCTCGCGAACCACGATTCTCGAGGAGGTCGCGAAGTTCAGGGCGGCCCGCCGGATGTGGGCGCACATCATGCGCGAGCAGTTCGGCGCGAAGAACCCGAAGTCGTGGATGCTGCGGTTCCATACTCAGACCGCCGGCGTCCAGCTCACTGCCCAGCAGCCTGAGGTCAACCTCGTGCGGGTCGCGGTGCAGGGCCTGGCGGCCGTGCTCGGTGGCACGCAGTCACTGCACACCAATTCATTCGACGAGGCCATCGCCCTGCCGTCGCAGAAGGCTGCACGGCTGGCCCTGCGGACCCAGCAGGTGCTCGCCTTTGAGACCGATGTCTGCGCAACGGTCGACCCGTTCGCCGGCTCGTATGTCGTCGAGTCGATGACCGACGATATCGAGAGGGCGGCGCTCGAGCTCATCGCGCGCATCACCGAGATGGGCGGAGCCGTAGCCGCGATCGAGCAGGGGTTCCAGAAGGCCGAGATCGAGCGGTCTGCCTATGAGATCACCAAGCAGATCGACAGCGGCGAGCGCATCGTGGTCGGCATGAACAAGTTCACGGTCGACGAGCACGAGCACTACGAGCCCCTTCGCGTGAACCCGCTGATCGAGCAGGAGCAGGGTGCGCGGCTGGTCAAGCTGCGCGCTGAGCGTGACGGGGCCGAGGTGACCCGGCTCCTACAGCTCATTCGCGACACGGCCAAGGGCGACGAGAACCTGCTCTACCCGATGCGCGATGCCCTGCGAGCGAAGGCCACCGTCGGCGAGGTCTCCGACGCACTTCGCGATGTCTGGGGCCAGTACCAGCCCGCCGACCGGTTCTGATGCCGTCGACGACCGCGCCGGGGACCTCTCCTCGGCGCGTGCTGCATGACTGCGACCCTGGCCATGATGACGCCATCGCCATCATGCTGGCGATCGCCGACCCTTCCATCGACCTGATCGCGGTTACGACGGTCGCCGGCAACGTCACCCTTGAGCACACGACGAACAACGCCCTTCGGGTCCTTGACCTGCTGGGCCGCGGCGATATCCCGGTGGCGGCCGGTCGTGCGGCGCCGCGGGTGCGCGATCTGTCGACAGCGGCGGTCATGCACGGCGAGAGTGGGCTTGCGGGCCCCCTGCCTGTCACACCGAGTAGTGGGCCGTCCGAACTGACCGCCCTGGAGATGATCGAGCAGGTGCTCACCGAGGCCACCGAGCCGATCACGCTGGTAGCGACCGGGCCGCTCACGAACATGGCCGATGTCGTCGAGCAGCTGCCGCATCTGCACCACATGATCCGCGAGCTCGTGATCATGGGCGGGGCCGTCGAGCTCGGCAACTGGACCCCGGCGGCCGAGTTCAACATCTGGGTCGATCCGGACGCGGCCGACATCGTCTTCAGGGCGGGGTGCGTGCCGGGCGGCGAGCGAACCGGGATTCCGCTCACGATGATCGGCCTTGAAGTCACGCACCGTGCCTGGCTCACCGACGAGCATGCCGACGCATTGCGTGGCACCGGCGATGTGGGCCAGTTCGTCGCCGAACTCCTCGATCACTTCGTGGGGTTCCACCAGGATCGCTTCGGTTGGGAGGGCGCACCGATTCACGATGCCGTGACCATCGCGCATCTGATCGACCCGACCTTGGTGACGACCCTGCCAATGAATGTGCAGGTCGAAACCGAGTCGGCCCTGTGCATCGGGCGGACAGTGGCCGACCGCTGGTCGGTCACCGGGCAGCCGGCGAATGCGGCGGTCGGCATCGACATCGACCGTAACCGATTCGTAACCATGTTGCTGGATCGTTTGAGTCCTTAGCACGCTGCCACGGTGGCGCTGATTGGCTAGGGTTTGGATCAGGTCACGAAGCATGTCGTGCGTGACCAGTCAACTAAGGAGATCAATGAAGACCAATGTGAAGATCGCGGCAGCGGTGTTCGCTGTTGCTGCACTCGGCCTGGCCGGGTGCGGGGGCAGCAGCACATCGACCGCGTCATCCGCGGCCCCCGCCGCCAGCGCGGCCGCAGAAGAGTCGACCGAGGCTACGGCCGAGGCGGGTGCCGAGGGCGACGTCGCCGGCATCAAGGCGTGCGAGGTCACCGACGTCGGTGGCGTTGACGACAAGGGCTTCAACCAGAAGGCCTACAAGGGTGTCACCGATGCAGCCGATCAGCTCGGCGTCGAGGCAGCCGTGCTCGAGTCGCAGGCAGAGACCGACTACGCCACGAACATCCAGGCATTCGTCGATCAGCAGTGCGCCGTCATCGTGACCGTCGGCTTCCTTCTCGGCGATGCCACGAAGGCCGCTGCGAACGCGAACCCGACCATCCCGTTCACGATCGTTGACTACGCCTACGCAGATGGCGACATCACCGCGAACAACGTCCTCGGCCAGGTGTTCAACACCGACGAGGCCGCATTCCTCGCGGGTTACCTCGCAGCCGGAACCACGAAGACCGGCACTGTCGGCACCTTCGGTGGCGTCAACATCCCGCCGGTAACCATCTTCATGGATGGCTTCTACTACGGCGTTCAGCAGTACAACGCCGACAACGGCACCAAGGTCAAGGTGCTCGGCTGGGATCCGAAGACACAGAAGGGCCTGTTCACCGAGAACTTCGAGAAGCTCGATGACGGCCGCACCTTCGCCCAGAACCTCGTCGACGAAGGCGCTGACATCGTCATGCCCGTCGCCGGCCCGGTTGGCCTCGGCTCGGCTGCACTCGCCAGCGAGCTTGGCACCGACAAGCTCATGATCATCGGCGTCGACAGCGACCAGTACGAGAGCGACACCGCGAACCAGGGTGTCTACCTCACCTCGGTCCTGAAGAACATGGACGTCACGACGTTCAATGCGATCAAGGCTGTCGCTGACGGCACCTTCGAGGGTGGCGTCACTGTCGGCACCCTCGCCAACGGCGGCGTGGGCCTGGCCCCGTACCACGACATGGATTCCATGGTTTCCCAGAAGCTCAAGGACCAGATCGTGGCACTTCAGGCCGGCATCATCGACGGCTCGGTCAGCGTCAAGGGCTAGTCACAGCGTCGCGTGCTCACTGCACGACGCACTAGGGGCGGGGTTCGAGCAATCGAACCCCGCCTCTCGCTGTATCCGGGTCGCGATTTGGATAGCGTGTGCCTACGACGGTGACGAGGACGGGTCTGACAAGAGGCCGCCGACGAATTCATAGACAGGGTGGGGCGTGGAACTCGAACTGCGGGGCATCACCAAGCAATTCCCGGGCGTTCTCGCCAACGATCAGGTGAGCCTTACGGCGCGCTCGGGCAAGGTGCTTGCCCTCATCGGCGAGAACGGCGCCGGCAAGAGCACGCTGATGAACGTCCTGTCGGGGCTGTATCGAGCCGATGCCGGCGAGATCCTCATTGATGGCGTGACGCAGGCGTTCCATGATCCGGGCGATGCGATCGAGGCCGGGATCGGCATGGTGCATCAGCACTTCATGCTCGTGCCGGTGTTCTCCGTCTATGAGAATGTCGTGCTCGGAGTGGAGCCGACGAAGAAGGGCGGCCTGCTCAATCGGCGCAAGGCGCGCACCGAGGTCAAGGAGATCTCCGAGCGCTACGGCCTCGCGGTCGACCCCGACGCCATGGTCGAGGATCTCCCCGTAGGCATTCAGCAGCGGGTCGAGATCATCAAGGTGCTCCTGCGGGGCGCGAAGATTCTCGTGTTCGACGAGCCGACCGCGGTGCTGACCCCGCAGGAGGTCGAGGAGTTCTTCGGCATCGTTGCCGAGCTCAAGGCGCGGGGCGCGACGATCATCTTCATCACCCACAAGCTCAAGGAGGCCCTCGCGGTCGCCGACGACATCACGGTGCTGCGCGGCGGCAAGGTCGTCGGGCACGCCGACCCGAAGACCGCCACCCCGGAGGACCTCGCGTCGATGATGGTCGGTCGCGAAATCGACCTCACGGTCGATAGGGAGCAGGCCACCCCGGGCGCGACGGTGCTCGAACTGAACGACGTCACGATGGTCGACGACTACGGCCGGCCGCTCCTGAACAAGGTGAACCTGCACGTCTCGGCCGGCGAGATCGTCGGAGTCGCAGGCATCCAGGGCAATGGCCAGACCGAACTCGTCGAGGCGATCACCGGCCTCCTGCCGATCGCGAGCGGCGAGATCAGCCTGGACGGCGAGTCGATCACGAACGCCTCTCCGCGCCAGCGCCATCGCCGCGGCATCGCCCACGTGCCCGAGGATCGCAACCACATGGGCATGGTGGGCTCCTTCACGGTCAAGGAGAACCTCGTTCTCGACTCGTACTACTCGGCGCCGTTCTCGAAGGGCGGACGCTTGCAGCGCGAGAGCATCGAGGAGGCGTCCTTGGCGCTGGTCGATGCCTACGACGTGCGACCGCCCCTGATCGAGAACACCGGTTCGGCCCTGTCCGGCGGCAACGCCCAGAAGATGATCGTGGCGCGGGAGTTCAGCCGCGATGTGCCCCTGGTCATCTGCGCGCAGCCGACCCGTGGCATCGACGTCGGGTCGATTGAGTACATCCACGAGCAGATCGTGCGAAAGCGAAATGAGGGCAAGGCGATCCTCATCGTCTCGACCGAGCTCGACGAGATCTTCGCGCTGTCAGACCGCATCCTCGTCATGTATGACGGAAAGATCGTCGCCGAGCGACTTGCGGGCGAGACCACCCCGACCGAGATTGGGCTCTACATGGCAGGAAAAGGGTCATGACCGATACCGACACCCGCAGCGAGGTTCCGCCGGCGCAGGAGCGCTCGTTCATGACGCAGCTCACCACGAGCGTGAACTGGCGTACCGGCCTGCTGATCCCGTTCCTGGCCGTGGTGACCGCCCTCATCATCGGCGCGATCCTCATCATGATCACCGGCTCGAGCTTCGCCGACACCGTCCAGGCCTATCTCGCACTTCTCCAGGGCTCAGTCGGCTCGCTCAAGGCGGTCTCCGAGACGCTGACGGCGGCGACCCCGCTGATCCTCGCCGGCCTGTCCGTCGCGATCGCCTTTCGGGCCGGCCTGTTCAACATCGGCGGTGAGGGCCAGATCCTCATCGGCGGCATGTTCGCCGTCTGGGCGGGTTTCAGCATCACCGGGCTGCCGATCTACGTGCACCTGCCGATCGCGCTGGCCGCCGGCATCCTCGGCGGGGCGATCTGGGGCTTCATCCCCGGCATCCTCAAGGCCAAGACCGGTGCGCACGAGGTCATCGTCACGATCATGCTCAACTACATCGCCCTGCGCCTTGTCGACTTCTTCCTCAAGACCGAGATCTTCCAGCGGGAGGGCCGCAACGATCCGGTATCCAAGACGGTCGAGGCCTCCGCGCACCTGACCCAGCTCCTCGGGTGGGTCAACCCGGCACTGCGCGTGCACCTCGGCCTCATCGTCGCGCTCATCGCCGCCGGGTTCATTCACTGGCTGCTCTTTCGCACCACGACCGGGTTCGAGTTCAGGGCCGTCGGCGCGAACCCGAGCGCGGCGCGCTACGCCGGCATGTCGATCACGAAGGTCTACATCCTCGTCATGATGATCGCCGGCGGACTCGCGGGCCTCGCGGGCGCAGGGCAGATCCTCGGCGTCCTCGACCGCGCCACCCCGGGATTCTCTGCGAACCTCGGTTTCGACGGCATTGCGGTGGCACTGCTCGGCCGCTCGAATCCGTGGGGCGTTGTGGCGGCCGCGGTGCTGTTCGGCGGGCTGCGGGCCGGGGGACAGCAGATGCAGGTCTCGGCCGATGTCGGCATCGACCTCATTGCGGTGATCCAGGCGCTCATCATCATCTTCGTCGCGGCGCCGGCCCTCATCACGGCCCTGTATCGACTCAAGACGCCCGCGGTATCGACCCAGATCAGCAAGGGATGGGCATCATGAACCAGGCGAGCGCACCGGTGCCGACAGAGAGCTACGAGCTCACCGGCAAGCGCACGAAGGAGCTGACCAAGCGGCAGATCCGCAAGGCGCGCATCTCCGGCATCGTCCTGCTCCTGCTCTCGGCCCTTGTCATGCTCGTCTTCGTCCCGGCGGTGAGCGGGGTCTCGACCTTCGGGCTGAGCACGCCGAATGACGCCATCCAGCTCGACTCGCTCGCGGTGCCGTCCGCAGGCTCGCTGTGGGTGCTGTCGTCGGTCCTCGCGTTCCTCGGAGCCACGCAGTTCTTCCGCGGGTTCCAGGGCAGGACCACGATGATCCTGGGCATCTCGTTCGGCGTCTTCGCCCTAGCGCTCATGGTGTGGGCTGCCTCGGGCCAGGAGTTCTCGCTCATCAGCATGCTCGTGGCGACCGTGTCGCGCTCGACCCCGATCGCCCTCGGTGCCCTGTCGGGCATCCTGTGCGAGCGCTCGGGCGTGGTGAACATCGGCATCGAGGGCATGCTTCTCGGCGGCGCCTTCACCGGTGTGGTCATGGGCTCGCTGCTCGGCGGCTGGGTCGGGTTGCTTGCCGCGACGCTGACCGGTGGCGTGCTCGCGCTCCTGCTCGCGGTGCTGGCGGTGAAGTTCAGGGTCGACCAGATCATCATCGGCGTCGTCATCAACATCCTGGTGCTGGGGCTGACCTCATTCCTGACCGCTCAGGTGCTGGTGAAGAAGCCCGAGCTCAATGATGCCCCGATCTTTCCGTCGATCAAGATCCCGGTCCTCGGCGACATCCCGATCATCGGGCCGATGTTCTTCAACCAGACGATCATCGTCTACGGGATGTTCGTGCTCATCGGGAGCGTCACGTTCCTGCTGTTCCGCACCCGCTGGGGCCTGCGCACCCGCGCCGTCGGCGAGAACCCGCGGGTGGCCGACAGCCTCGGCGTGAGCGTGGCGACGGTGCGCTACCTC
>WLND01000329.1 GCA_009726075.1 Actinomycetota bacterium | reverse complement strand
GGCCAGCGCATCACTCGTCCACGTCACCTCACCCGATCGCGCCTTACTCACCATCGTGACGGTGAGCGGCCCGGCGAGGTCGCCGCTGAGCGTCGTGGCAATCCGAGGCATCGTGGTGACTGCCGTGCACTGCCCCCGGGGAGTCGCGGTCCCGATGGTGAACGCAATCGCCCCGGCCATGGGGTGACCGTCGTCGGACACGATGTGCCAGGTCGCAGTCGTGATGCCTCGAGCCAGGGGCTTCGCAGGCGTGATCGTCAGGACGGGGCCGGCAATCGTCGCGTTCGACGCGAGCATCCGTCCGTCCTGATCGAGGAGGCTCGGCGCCTGAGCGTCGAGCGTGACGTCCTCACTGAACGTGACGACGATTTTTTTCGGAGCCACCGTGAGCTGGGCTCCGTTGCGCGGGGAACTCGTGTGCACGTCTGCGTGGGCGAATGCAGGTGTCGGGTTCACCAGGAGCGCTAGTGAACCCAACACCGCAGCCACGAGGGCCAGTCGCATCGACTACTTCGCTACCGCAGCAACGACAGTGACTGAGGGTGCCGGCATCGCGAGCGATGCGGTCGAGCCTGCCGCTGGGATCTCGAGCCAGGCATCGGTGCCCGCGATCGAATTGCCGATCATCGTGCCATTCAGCTCGGCCGTCACGTCGGCACCATCGGGCACCTTGGCCGATGTCGTCTTCACCGTGAAGGTGCCATCTGATGCGAGCGTGACATCGCGCATGGTCAGGGGAATCCCGTCGACGAACAGGGCTACCTTCTCGCCCGCGTAGGCAGGAAGCTTGCCCGTGACGGTGGCGGCCTTGCCGCTGCGAGCCACCGCGATCTCCGCATTGCAGGTCTGAACAGTCTTGAAGTAGAACTTCTGCGACGTCACTCCGTCGGCCAGCTTCGGCCACGTGAGCTTGATGCCGAAGTCATCGAATTCGTCGTCGGGCAGTGCCCCGCCAGACCACGTGATGGTCGTGCCGTCCGAGGTCAGCTTCCATCCGGCCTTCTGCTGGGCCTTGGCACTGGTCACCCCGTCGGGGATCGTGACCGTCATCGCGTTGGTCGCATCTCCATCACAGCCATGGCCCGGGCGAAGGAAGATCGTGCTGCCGCTGCCTGCGGTGGGCGTCGCCCCGTGCAGGTCGACACCCATGTGGGCGCTGGCGCTTGAGGCGCCGAGAACGGAAAGACCGGCCGCGAGAGCGACCGCCGTGCCGGCTCCGACAAGGGTTCGGCATGGGATTTTGAATGAGGACATGTGAAACGCCTTTCAGGGAATTCAAGACAGATGGGGGCGCGTCGCCACGAGGGAACGCGTGAGGGCGGACGCGACGTAGTCGCATGCGCGCGAAAGAGTGAGCGGAAGTACTTGGTTCAGGCCGCAAGCAGCGGCGGGCCGCGCCGACAGATGGCCGAACTCAGGACCGACCGAATCTGCAGGAGCACGGGAGGCCGATGGGCTGAAACCGAATGCGTGGGGGTTGCGATCGCGGGGAGCAGGATTTCCCGCGCCAGGGCACCGATGAACCTCAGCCAGCGATGCATCACATTGTCGCCGTGGGCCAGAACCACCGCCGCGAGAGCCGCTGCAACGAGGTGACCGGTGATCATGGTCGGGCTCGGCAGGCCGGGCGCCCCATGCGGCGCGTGCGCAGACATCACCGACATCAGGACGTGGAACAGGGCCTGCACTGCCACCGCGAAGGCGAAGAGCCAGCCGGCGCTGCGTCTGGTGCTGGCCGCCAAGAGGCTGAAGGCCACCGCCAACGGCCACAGAATGACCAGCGAGGTCGCATCGGCCATCGTCGATTGCCCGCCGGCCGTGTGACCAAGGACCGTGAGGAGCACGATGGCAGATCCGAGGACCGCACCGCGGGCCAGGCGCACCGCCCCGCTGAATCGTCCCGCCTTCACGTCCACGGGTGGACCATATACGAGCGCTCCCCACGCACCATGCGGATTCGTCCTTGATCGTGTTCGGGCCTAGTCAGGAATGGTCGCACCGGGATGACACAAAGTCTCTCGACATCAAGATTCTTGACGTAGCATCGGCCGGGTGACGGATGAAGTCGACCACCTCGTTGCCGCCTGGCGACGCGAGCGGCCAGACCTCGACGTCACGCCGCTCGAGGTGCTTAGCCGTGTGAGCCGCCTTGCGCGGCACCTCGACCTGGCCCGGCGGGCAGCCTTCAACGCGGTCGGCCTCGAGACGTGGGAGTTCGACGTCCTTGCAGCGTTGCGCAGGGCCGGCGATCCGTACACGCTTTCGCCCGGCCAGCTCGGGGGGCAGACCCTCGTCACGAGCGGCACCATGACCAATCGCGTCGATCGCCTCGAGTCACGCGGGCTCGTCCGCCGTGAACGCGATCCCGCCGATCGACGCGGCGTCAGCGTCGTTCTCACCGACGAAGGCAAGCGCGAGGTCGATAGCGCACTGACCGACCTCCTGGAACGCGAGCGGGCCATTCTCGCCAGCCTTCCGGTGGCACGGCAGCACGCATTGGCGGCGTCACTTCGAACCCTCGTCAGCGAGTTCGACGCGGCAGACTCCCAGTCCAGCGGTTAGGAAGCAAGGGTGGTCCCGTCAGGGATGTTTCCGAGTTTCGCGACGGTGAGGCGCGACCCGTCGCACGGCAGTTGACCCGCACGGACGTCACGTCGCCGACCAACCCGACCGCGGCCGCTACGCGACTATTCGCGCCCCGGGCACCGGACCAGTCGCCCGCTTCACTGTTCGGCAGACCCCCGAGGCCGTGAGCGCGACCGCGAGATCAAGTGACTGCTCCTCGTCCGCCACCACGAACGCGCACGTAGGGCCGCTCCCGGACACGATGCCGCCAAGGGCTCCGTAGTCCTCGCCGACGTCGAGCACCTGGCGAAGCGCCGGGCGCAGCGACACTGCGGCGGCCTGCAGGTCGTTGTGCAGGGCCTTGCCGAGCAGCAGCGGGTCGCCTGCTCGCAGGGCCTGCATGAGCATGTCCGACACATACGGTGGACGTCCCCCTCCGGCCCCCCGGAGCCGGTCGCACTCGCCGTAGACGGTCGGCGTGGATAGCCCCCCGTCAGCCAGGGCGAAGACCCACTGGAACGAGCCACGGGCGAGCACAGGGGTCAGGCGCTCGCCTCGACCGGTGCCGATCGCGGTGCCACCGTGCACGGCAAACGGCACATCCGAGCCAAGCGCCGCCGCGAGGTCCATGATTTCGGCCCGCGGGGTCCCGAGTTGCCACAGGGAATCGCAGGCGATCAGCGCACCGGCCGCGTCCGCGCTCCCGCCTGCCATGCCTCCTGCCACCGGGATCCCCTTGTGCAGGTGGAGGGCGACGTCCGGGGCAACCCCTGCGTGCTCCGCGAGGGCATGCGCGGCCCGCCACGCAAGATTCGTCCCGTCCAGCGGCAG
>WLND01000328.1 GCA_009726075.1 Actinomycetota bacterium | reverse complement strand
TTCTTTGCCGGTGCGGCCTTCTTCAGGACTGTCTTGCGAACTGGCGCTTTCTTAGCGACCGCCACGTTTCCTCCCGTGTCTAGGGATTCCGCTCCGATGCGGAACCCGTCAGTAGAACTGTGGCAGAGCATGGCAGAAAAACATGGCACATACCTGCTGGCGTTCAGCCACGTGTCGTGACGTGACCGTCCAGAAAATGGATTGCCCGCAGGGGAAATCCGCGTCAGCTGTTCAGCGGGGGTCGTTGTCGAATTTTCGGACGCGGCGTTCGCGTTGCGCATGAACACTTTTTCGATCGTCGTACCTCCAGAGCGCCGGCATCGTCGCTGCCGCCAGTGCCACGCCGACCATGCACATGATGCCGCCGCTGATGAAGGACATTCGAAGACTCGTCAGCGACGCGGCCGTGCTGCTCCGCAGCTGACCCAGTTGAGGTCCGACCGAGTAGCTGAGCATTTCGATGCCCGCCATGCGTCCGCGCATTCCGTCCGGAATCGTCTGGTTCCAGATGAGGCCGCGAAAGATTCCGCTGACCATGTCGCCGGCGCCGGCAAAGGCGAGGAAAGCCAGCACCCACCATAGGGATTGCGTGACCCCAACCAGGCCCATCCCGAGCCCCCACGCCAATGCGCCGATGACGACGGCACGCCCGTGCCGGTGCACCTGGGATACCCAACCGCTGGTCAGCGTGACGCCGAGGGCGCCCACCGCGCCGGCGGAGTACAGGAGTCCGAGGGCCCACGGTGCATCGAGTTCCGCTGCGAGGAAAGGAAAAAGTGCATAGGGGAAGGCGAAGATCATCGCGATGAGGTCGACCGCGTAGGTTCCGAGCAGGTCCTTTCGCGTTGCCGCGTAACGCATTCCCTCGGCAATGTGCGAAAGCATCGCGCGCTCGGTGCCTTCGACGACCGGTCGCAGGGAACGCAGCCGCCACAGCAGTGCCATTGACGCGGCGAACGTCACGGCATCGACGCCATACGCGGTTGCGGCGCCCCCGGCGCTCAGGAGGAGGCCTCCGACGGCAGGGCCGATGATGCTGCCGAGGCTTCCGCGCACGGTGTTGAGGGCTCCAGCGGCGGCGAGCTGATCGTGGGGGACAAGGCGCGACGTCATTGCGTCGAGCGATGGTCGCTGCAGGCCGTTTGTGGCGGACAGGAGGACCGCGATGGCGTAGAGGACCCACAGGCGTGGCGTTGGGAGGAGCGCGTTGACGAGCAGCAGCGAGACGAGGATGAGGGCGGCGAACTCCGTGGCCAGGACCATGATGCGGCGGTCGATGGAGTCGGCCAGCGAGCCGCCGTACAGGCCGAAGATGATCAGCGGTGCGATCTCGACCAGGGCTATGGCACCGACTGCGATGTACGAGCCGGTCAGTTCGGCGACCTGATACGGCAATGCGACGTAGGTGATCATCGACCCGAGGTAGGTGATCAGGCCGCTGATGAAGAGGAATCTGAAGTCGCGCGACGTCCGAAGCGGCGAGAGGTCGATGCGGAAGCGACTCACGACGGCAGTCTGGCAGGATGCGCTCCATGACGACAGAGCCGACCGCCGCCGCAACCCCGCCCAAGGATCCCCGCGATCTCCCTGATGTCGCTGCGCTCCGCATCGGAGTACTGGGCGGAACCGGAGAGCAGGGGCGTGGCCTGGCTCGCCGCCTCGCCATGGCTGGCCACTCGGTGGTCATCGGCTCGCGCGATGCCGGGCGCGCCGAGGCTTCGGCCGGCGAACTCGGCCACGGAATTCAGGGCGCGGCGAATGAGGATTGCGCGCAGGGAGCCGATGTGGTCATCGTCGCCGTGCCGTGGGATGGCCACGCGGCCCTCCTGGAGTCCCTGAAGGGGCACCTTGCAGGCAAGGTCGTCATCGACTGCGTGAACCCGCTCGGCTTCGACAAGCAGGGTGCATTCGCCCTCGATGTGGTCGAGGGTTCTGCGGCGCAGCAGGCTGCCGCCATCCTCACTGACAGTCGTGTCGTCGGAGCCTTCCATCACATTTCGGCGGTGCTGCTCCTCGATGAGGCAATCGACAGCGTCGACACCGACGTCCTCGTCCTCGGCGACGATCGCGAGGCGACCGACATCGTCCAGGCCCTCGCACAGCAAATCCCTGGAATCCGCGGCATCTTCGCCGGGCGCCTTCGCAACTGCGGCCAGGTCGAGGGCATGACCGCGAACCTCATCTCAATGAACCGCCGCTACAAGTGCCACGCCGGGGTACGAGTCACCGACGTCTAGCAGGAGGCCGGCTCACGGAGCTGCCCCGGGCTCGGCGAGCTACGCGTAGGCGTGCTCGTCGGCCGGGTAGGCCCCGGACGAGACGTCAGCCGCCCACGAGCCCACGGCTTCCGACATCGTGGTGCGGAGGTCGGCGTAGCGCTTGACGAACCGAGGCGCTGGTCCGGCCGTGAGCCCGACGAGGTCCTGCCAGACGATGACCTGGGCGTCGGTCGATGGCCCGGCCCCGATGCCGATGGTCGGAATGGTGAGCATGTCGCTCACCCGTGCCGCGAGCTCTGCCGGAACGACCTCGAGCACGACCGCGCAGGCGCCGGCAGCCTCCATCGCCTTGGCGTCGCGCAGCAGCGACTCGCCGCTCTCGCCACGGCCCTGCACTCGGTAGCCGCCGAAGAGGTTGACGGACTGCGGGGTCAGCCCGAGGTGCCCGATGACCGGGATGCCCGCGGCCGCGAGCGCCTCGACCTGGGGGAGCACGAAGGCGCCGCCCTCGAGCTTGACCGCGTGGGCGCCGCCGTCCTTCATGAACGTGGCGGCGGTGCGAAGCGCCTGGGCGACAGACTCCTGATACGACCCGAACGGCAGATCTGCGATCACCACGGCGCGGCTCGAGCCACGCACGACGGCCCTCACGAGGGGGACGAGCTCATCGACGGTGACGGGCAGGGTCGAGTCATGTCCGTAGACCACCATGGCGGCTGAGTCACCGACGAGCAGCGCAGGGATACCCGCCTCATCGAAGATGCCCGCGGTGATGGCGTCGTAGGCGGTGATCATCGGCCACCGCTCGCCGCGCAATGTTGCTTGAGCGAGGTCTCGCATGGTGACCCGGCGTCCGACGGCTGCGCCGTAGAAGGACTCGGTGCGCGCGGAAATTTCGGACATCATCAACTCCAATCTCGAGGCTCCCGAACGGAGTCCCCGGACGTTTCAAATGATGCCATGTCCGCTTCCGAAAAGTAAGGCTTTAGGGTGACGGAAACTGACGAGGGGATCGACGATGGACGACGCGCGCTGGATGACATCAGGCGAGGGGCATCCAAGGCGGTGGGCCATTCTCGGCGTCCTCGTGCTGAGCCTGCTCATCGTCGTGCTCGACAACACCGTGCTCAACATCGCGCTGCCGACGATCCAGCGGGATCTCGACGCCTCGCAGGGCCAGCTCGTCTGGGCGGTC
>WLND01000327.1 GCA_009726075.1 Actinomycetota bacterium | reverse complement strand
TCGAGCGAGTCGGTGAGGGCCGAGCGGGCCAGCAGTTCCGGGCCCCAGCAGGGCTCGCCGCCGTCGGCCGCGAGCAGGGTCACCTCGACCTCGCGCTCGAGGTAGGCCTGGTAGATCGTCGGCAGGAACCCGATGAGCATCGCGATGACGATGGGACCGGTCGCCGCGGCCATGAAGTCGAGGATCGTCTGGTCCTCGCGGTGGCCGCCGGCGAATCCGAGGGTGAGCAGGCTCGACCCCGCCTGCCTGAGTGAATCGCCCAGGGTGCTTGCGCTGATCCCGTACAGCATGAAGCCGTAGGCCGCGATGAAGCCGATGAGCCAGGCGAGGAGCATCCCGAGGATGAGCAGGGGGCCGATCCAGGCGAGCATGCCGTCGCGCTGCGCGTACGTGCGGCGAACCCGGGCAAGGAGGCGCACCGAGGTGATGATCGAGTCCATCACGGCGTCGGTGAACAGCGATCGAAGGGGCCGGGGCACGATCACCGTGCGCATGAGGCTCACGGTGACCGAGAAGAACAGAATGATCCCGACCGCGAGCAGGAAGCCGCGGGAGGCCAGATCGGCGCTCACATTCACGGATGCTCCCTGCTGCTCGTTGCGGCCCCCTACGTCGTGACCCTATAAGTGCCGGCCCGCGGAGCGACTACGATTTCGAGCGTGATCCTTGACCCCGGAGCAAGCGGCGTACTCGTGATCATGTCGCTGGCCATCGGGGTGATGGGCCTCGGGCTCGGGATCTTCGCCGCAATTCGGCTCTCATGGCTGCGGCGCACCTACTCCCTGCTGCAGTCCACTGATGCCGGCGAGACCTTCGTCGAGGTCGTCGCCCGCACGCGCGAGGAGTTCGAGGCCCTCAGCGAGCACGTTCGCCGCCTGGACCGAGGCCTGCTCGAGACTCGCGGTGAGGTCACCCAGGCACTGCGCCATGTGTCGGTGGTGCGGTACGACGCATTCGGCGACCTCGCCGGACGATTCTCCTACTCGGCAGCAGTGCTCGACGATTCCGGCGATGGCCTGATCTTCACGTCCATTCACGGCCGTACCGAGACCCGCACCTACCTCAAGGGGCTCCACGCGGGCAAGCCCGACATCACGCTGTCGCCGGAGGAGCTCGAGGCCATCGCACTGGCCAGGGGCGGCAACGGGTGACCCGGATCGCGTTCCTCGGGCCGCGGGGCACGTTCGCCGAGGCGGCACTGCGCACCCTGGCGGCCGCTGAGCACGCTGACCTCCTCCCAGCGGGATCAGTATTCGACGCCCTCGATGCCGTGCGCGATGGTTCGGCAGACCTCGCCCTGGTCCCCATCGAGAACTCGGTCGAGGGCGCGGTCACGCTCACCATCGACGAACTCACCAACGGATCGCCCCTCGTCATCGTCGACGAGGCGGTGCTCGCGGTGCAGTTCAGCCTCGTCGCCCCGCCCGGAGTGGCGCTGTCGGACGTTGCCCACATCGCGACGCACCCGCACGCCCAGGCGCAGGTGCTCGGCTGGCTTCGCGACAACCTGCCAGACGCCGTCGTGCTTCCGGCGCTGTCGACGGCCGCCGCCGCCGCCGCGCTGACCGAGACCCCCCGCCCGTTCGACGCCGCGGTCGCGCAGTCGATCACCGCCGAGATCTACGGCCTGACGATCCTCGCCGACGCCATCGGCGACACGAGCGATGCGACCACCCGGTTCGTCCTCGTCTCGAAGCCGGGTGCCATGCCCGCGCCGACGGGCGCCGACAAGACCACGCTGAGCCTGTTCATGCGCACCGATCAGCCGGGCGCCCTCCTCGCGATCCTCACCGAGTTCGCCGTCCGCGGCGTCAACTTGACCCGCATCGAGTCCCGTCCGACCCGAAAGGCGATGGGCGACTACTTCTTCAGCGTCGACATCGAGGGCCACCTCGCCGACGCGCGGGTTGCCGAGGCCCTCATGGGACTCCACCGGATCTGCCTCGATGTCCGATACTTGGGCTCGTACCCGCGCCACGACGGCAAGCCGCCCGTGCTCCGGCCGGGCGTGACCGACACCGACTTCTCCGAGGCCAGGCAGTGGCTCGGACACCTGAAGGGGAACTGACTGTGCGCTACTTCGTCACCGGCGCCGCCGGCTTCATCGGCTCGCACTTCGTCCGGCAGCTGCTCGCGGGCGAGTACGGCGTCGACGTCACGGGCGTCACCGTCTACGACAAGCTCACCTACGCCGGCAACCTCGCGAACCTCGCGGCCGTGGCCGATGATCCCCGGTACTCCTTCGTGCAGGGCGATATCTGCGACGGGGCACTGCTCGACCAGGTGCTGCCGGGCCACGACGTCGTCGTGAACTTCGCCGCCGAGACCCACGTCGACCGGTCGATCTCCGGCCCCCAGGAGTTCCTCCTCACCAACGTCGTCGGGGCCCAGACCCTGTTCGACGCCTGCCTGCGCCACGGCATCCCGCGCACCGTCCACATCGGCACCGACGAGGTCTACGGCTCCATCGATGAGGGATCCTGGACCGAGTCCGAGCCGCTCCTGCCGAACTCGCCGTACTCCGCGGCCAAGGCTGCCGCCGAGATGCTCGTGCGCGCCTACCACGTCACCTACGGCCTGAACATCTCGTCGACCCGCTGCTCCAACAACTACGGGCCGTTCCAGTTCCCAGAGAAGCTCATCCCGCTGTTCGTCACCACGTTGATGGACGGCGGCAAGGTGCCGCTCTACGGCGACGGCCTCAACGTCCGCGACTGGCTGCACGTCGACGACCACTGCCGCGGCATCGCCATCGTCATCGCGCAGGGGCAGCCGGGCGAGGCCTACAACATCGGCGGCGGCCTCGAGCTGAACAACCGCGAGATCACCGAGCAGGTGCTCGCCGCCATGGGCGCCGACTGGGATTCGGTTCGCCCCGTCGATGACCGCAAGGGCCATGATCGCCGCTACTCGGTCGATGACACGAAGATTCGCGGGCTCGGCTACGTGCCGCAGCACGCGTTCGCGGACGGCCTGGCCGAGACCGTCGCCTGGTACCGGGCGAACGAGGCCTGGTGGCGTCCGCTGAAGGCCAAGGCTGCGATCTAGTCATGCGGGTCCTCGTCACCGGGTCACTCGGGCAGCTCGGCTCTGAATTCGTCGGGCAGCTCGGCGCGCGCGAGTCTGATCACGTGCTGGGGCTGGACCGTCCCGAGATCGACATCACAGATCCCGAGTCGGTCGCGTCGGCTTTCCGTGGTTTTGCTCCGGACGTTGTCATCAACTGCGCCGCCTGGACGGCTGTCGACGACGCCGAGACCCACGAGGCGGCAGCCCTGCACGTCAATGCCGAGGGCCCGCGGGTCCTTGCCGCGGCATGCTCGGCGGCCGGGGCGTGGCTCGTGCAGATCTCGACCGACTACGTCTTCGCCGGCGATGCATCGGCCCCGTACGCGATCGACGCCGCCCCGGCGCCCCGGTCGGCGTAC
>WLND01000326.1 GCA_009726075.1 Actinomycetota bacterium | reverse complement strand
TCATCGCGGCAAGCCTCATGGCTCCCGGCCTCGATGGCATCGACGTGTACCAGTTCAATCCGTTCTCACCCATCGTCTTTCCGTTCGCAGCGGCCCTCGCCGATGCCTATGCCCCCGGTGGCGCCCAGATCATCTCGACGAGCGTCGGATTCTGCGAGACCGACCTCACGGAGCAGGCGGTGGCCCTCAATGAGTGGCTGCTCATGTCTGCTGCCGCAACCGGCGTGACGGTCGTCGCGTCGTCCGGCGACAGCGGGTCGTCGGCCTGCGCTCCCGCCAGCAACGACCAGGCGCCCCAGTACCCGTCATCGTCGCCCAATGTGCTGTCGGTCGGAGGCACCCAGTCGAACACCGCCGGCGACCTCTCCTCGGGCCAGCAGGTCTGGAACTCCAGTCCGAACTACGCGGGGGGCGGTTCGACCGTGAGTAGCCTTCCCCAGCCGGCGTACCAAAGTGCGCTCGGCATCTCTGGCGGACGGATCACTCCCGATGTCGCGTTGCTGTCGTCACCTACTGACTTCGGGCCGATCCCGGTGTGCACGACAGCAGGATCGTGCGAGTTCGTCGTCGTCGGCGGCACCTCAGCGACCGCGCCAGGCGTGGCCGGTGGGCTCGCGGACGTCCTGCAATCGCTCAGCGGTGCTTCGAGCGCACGCATCGGACTGCCGAACTGGGCCCTCTACGCAACTGCCCAGACAACCGGATCGAACAACTTCACCGATGTCACCGTCGGCACGAATGACCTCTACAACGTCGGCTGCTGCACGGCTGCCGCCGGGTTCGATCCGGCCAGCGGTTGGGGCTCAGTGCAATTCAGTGCCGTCGCCGATCACTACCGGACGTTGATGGCCGCCATGGGCTAGGCGGTCGTGACACGGGCAAGGTCGATACGGAGCGAGGGCTTCTTGAGCCGTCGGCCCCACAAGGGAGCGTGGATCGCTCATCACTCCGCCCAGCAGAAGCCGCCTCCTGCAATCCCCCGGTAGCCGCGATTCCCGTACTCCATGCGAACGCAGGTGGGCGGCATCATGGGCGTTGCCAGAGTGCCATCACCGATCGGAACGTCGTGACCAGAGCAACCATCGGGTTTATCCTGTCGTTCGCCGCCGCCTGTGCCATCGCCCTCACGGGCAGTGCGACCGCGGCGCCGTCCCATCGACTGGTCGCCCCCGAGGCTCGCGGGTCGGTCCTCGGCTGGGACTACGTCTCCAGGATTCCGGTGGTGCCCGGGACCCTGGTTGACGGCGCCCCGGACGCGCTCCAGGACCAGTCCCTCAACTCATCCTTCGTCGTACGACGTACCGCCCACGGGCGGCCCGTGGCAGGGGCGCGGATCACCTGGCGCGCCAGCGACAGCTCCTCGCACATCGCCCTGTTTGCGCCGACGACCGACGCCGATGGGCGGGCCCGCATCTGGTACTTCGCGGGGCAAGCGCCGGTGCAGCGCATCACTGCCACTGACCGGACGACCGGCCAGCGGATCACGTTTACGATGCGCACGGCCGAGCACATCGAGCCGACCGTCGGGCGGTACGTCGCCCTCTACTTCAGCGCACCCGCCTCCGTCACGTCCTCCGGCACCAACCAGGCCTACACCGTGACCGCGACCCCTCAGACCGACCCGACCCGTACCTACTACGAACTCATCACCGCCTGGCAGCAACCCGATCCGAGCGAAGTCTCGTTCTACGGGGGGATCCAGAACTTCGACTGCAGCAACGACAACGACACGATGGCGCCGCTCATTTGCGGCAAGGGGCGGGGCTCGCAGCGCGGCCACCTCGCGATCTTCTCCGCATGGAACGCCAAGGACGCGGCTGGCAACATCCTGGCGCCCCGGGTCGCCCACCTGCCCGACACTACGTTCTGCGCGGATTTCACCGGCGAGGGCAATGGCCTCAAGTGCACGGCGCCCCTCGATTGGCACGCCGGAAGGAGGATCGTCTGGAAGGTCGAGAAGCTCCCGGGTGCAACGAACCCCGCTCAGCGGGTGCGCAGCTCGGTCTCGCTCGACGACGGTGTCACCTATCGCGAGATCGCCACCTTCGACCTTCCGGTGCAGCCGGACTTCCGGACCATCTCGCCCTTCGTCGAGAACTGGGGCGGCGACGAGGCGCCCACCTGCCTGGACGTCGCACTGCGTCACCTGACGATCAACGCGATGAGCTTCTTCGACGGCACCACCTGGTCGCGCCCGGCATCCGCATCTGCGATGGGCGGCATCTACTCGGACGACACCACTGCGTGCGAGAACTACTCGATCACCTCCACCCCTGACGGGCTGAGCATCAAGTCAGGGGGCCAGGGCAACTGGCTCGACATTCGCCCGGCGCTTGCCCAGAGCGGGAGCGACTTCCCGCTTCGATCAGGGTTCGCCGACTCCGATCAGGTGCGTTACCAATGGCAGGACGTCGGCATCAGCACCGTCAGGTGACGAGTCCTCGCGGGCAAACTGCCACGCGACATGCAGAAGTCCCTGCCGCCGAGAAACGACGACAGGGACTCCAGCGCAATTACTTTCGACGCGATGAGGCGGTCACGACGCCAAGCTCAGCAGCCGTGCCCTCCCATTTCACCGTCTTGGAGTCGACCCGAGTCGCTCCGGTCTGGCTGTTCCGGTACAGCTTGCCGGGGAACTTGACCGTGATCGTTACTGACGCCGATGAGAGGTCGATCGCGCCCGTACCGTCTGTTGCGTCCGGCGAGGGCGTCGGGGAAGGGATCCCCAGCAACGCGGGATCGAAGATCGAGGTATCCATCGAGAAGACGATGCGTGATCCGACGACGCGGGCATAGGTCTTCGCCGAGTCGTCGAAGGAGGCCTTCGAGTAGGTGGCCGTGACGTTGAAGCCCGAGTCGTTGGCCGTGTACACGGCCTTCGAGAAGAGCTTGCCCGCACCCGGCGTTGTGGCGAGCCTCGCCTGGATGACATTGCGGAAGCCGTCGACCGTCGTGACGTTGGCCGCCGCCAGCGAATCCTTGCCGACGTCGACGCTGATTGTGCCGCTCACCTTGGCCGCCGAGTCAACGCTCAGGTCGGCTGTCGCACAGCCGGCGAGGAGGATCATCACAGATGCCCCCGCCACGGCGATGATCGAGCGACGGATCTTCACTCCGGCCGACATCATGGCGTCACGGCGCAGAGGTCAGGTGCAGCAAGATTCGGAAGGGAAGCGGTCAAGCCCGCCGAATCGCGGCCGTTTGTGCAGGTCCAGGGGTTCATAGGCAGAGCCTTTCTCTCGGATGAATTCACGCCCCGACAAGGGTACGGCGACATGCAAAGCGTGTCCTACTGGTGAATCAACGTCAACGTACGCGCCACCCCTGCCCTCGCACCGTGCCGCGAGATCGGGGGGGTAGCCCCCCGATCTCGCCCAGTTGCCCCCAAGGCCCATCCGACGTGCTTGCATTGTGCGCTCAAGGGTGCGAGG
>WLND01000325.1 GCA_009726075.1 Actinomycetota bacterium | reverse complement strand
GTGACGTGGCCGTGCCGGCTGTGCCTCCCCACCGGACCGATGTGATCGTTCTCGTGGTGCTTGCAGTAGGCGTTTCGATCTTCACCTGCACGGTGCCCGCCCGGGGCTTAATCGCATGAACGAGGGCCCCGTCGCCCTCCTCGGGCAACGGGACCCCGGATTATCGCTCGCGCCACGTCTGCACGAACTCAACGAGCTTCTCGTCGGAGACCCCGCTTGCCACTGCATCGCCTTCGGCAGCTGCCTCGCTGCTTGGTTCAGCCGACTCAGCAGGGAGCGCGGCGTTCGCGCACAGGGGTGCCAAGTCGGCGATGGCGTCGTCGTAAAGAGCGGTCCACTCCCCCTGCGTTGATCCCAGCGCCAGCGCGACGAGGCTCGCAATGTCGCCACTAATTGGCGGGACGATGACGGTGCAGGTGTGAAGCAGTTGCTCCTGCGTCATCGTCGCAGGATCCGTCGAGAAGGTCGACCCAGCAAGGTCGGGCACGCCCGTCGGCTTTGGGGATTTCAGCCTGCGCCAGCAGCCGGAGCGGCGCTGGCCACCACCGTCGGCGATGCTGCGGTGGAACTGCCCCGCAGCCCGCGATCATCAACGCTCCGGCGATCGCCACGGTGCCGAGCGCGGCTGCTGTCCGAGCACGAGCGTGGCTGAGGCGTTCGTGGGCAGGCTTCCCGAAAGCAGGGCGATACCCCCCTTGCCCTGATTGCCTCCCCATCTGGCACAGGAGCCCCGCTGCCCTGTCACCCGACAGACGGGGCTACTGGCAGAAGTCGAAGCTGCAGAGTCCACTTCCGCTCAGGATGATGAAAACCTCACCGGCGCACATGGCGGCGATCACGATGACGGCGAACACCTGCGCCGTCAGGGCGATCGCTCCGCCCCGGAGCGTGCCCGACGATCGATTGACCTCGCGACGTGACCGCGCGCCGAGAACGAGCGCGATGATGGGCAACGCGAAGGTCAGGAGCGCGAGGAGAACGAAAATCGCGAGCATCACGAGGGTGTAGCCGATTGGATTGCTCTGCCCCTCAGAGACCGTCGCGAGGCCAATCAGGGCTACGTACTGGGCCATGAAGAGCACAGGGCCGGTCAGTACGGAAGCGACGGCGAGAACAAGCGCCACCGTCGCCTTGTTCGAGCGAGACTGAGCCGTGGCTGGTTGCGTTGGGTCCATGAGGGGAACCTTGCAGGCTTGGACGTTCAATGCAAGAAGATGGGCGCCGTTGGCGCGCTCACGGGCGTGATCGGGTGGCTATCCCCCCGGCGGCTATCCCCAGGTCCGTGTCTCACCCCTAGGTCGGGCAGTGCCGGACGTAACGGGGATTCGTCGACGCGCCCATCACCATTCGGCGTTTGGTCTTCATGAGTGGGGGCAGGTCCCCGGCCGGGCAGGATGGCTTCCGCACTCGGGGACATGGAGCGGGTCGTTCAGCGGACGCCGGCCGCCGCCCTGACTCTCGGGAGCGACATCCAGGACCTGGCGTTCAGCTTCGCCGCCGAGCCCGGCCCCTACTGCAAAAGCTGCATGGGCGACACCCTCGAGGAAGCCTCCCTCGGCGTCTGCTTCCCCCGCGCCGCCTGGCCGCTCGGCGACCTCCACGCGCTCATCAACGAACTCCCGCCACTCTCACCCGAGATCCACGACGACGAAGACGACGGGCTCTGAAGGTGACATGCCGATGCCCGACGATCCTGACTCTGCATTGATGCACTCTGAATGCAGTGCACGGACAGGAGCCCCAGGCATGTCGCCGGGGGCTCCTGTGTTCGCCACGTGATGCTGGTCAATGCCAGATCACTGGATGAGGGTCGCCGTCAGGCGTTCTGCCCGGCCGGCATGTGTACGGCCGACCATGTCGCGAAGTCGGTTGACGCGTTGGCGCTCACCTCTCGGGCGGCGGCGATCTGCGCGTCACCATCAGGCCCTAGGTACGTGTGCGCGGCCCAGTAGCTCATCATCTGCTCCATCTCATCCGCGCCCGGATAGAACGTCGCGTAGACGGCGGGGGCAACCACGGCGATCGCGAGGTCGTGCCCCTGGGAGCGAAGCGTCGCGGCGAAATCGTCGAAGCTCATGAGCGCTGCCGCGGAGGACAGGTAGGTGCCGTGCCCGACGACGTCCGGCTTATCGAATGCACCGGCCACGACGGCTCCGAGGTCCTCGATGGAGGCCGCGTGGATGACTCGGGCATCGGCTGGGATGGGGATGACCCAGCCAAGCTCCCCCGTCGGAAGCGGACTCGGTGCCAGGACGTTGAGGAAGTTCTCGAAGTAGAACGGCGGGATGACGAAGGTGAAGGAATCAAAGCCTGCCGCCCGGACGAGGTCGTCGACGCGCGCCTTGTCCGTGAAGTGAGGGACGTGGAACGCGCCACCGCTCAGCGCCTCCACATTCGGCTGCGTCGCCCAGACCAAGTGCCGGACGCCAGCCGCGGCCCCGGCCTCAACGACGTGACGACCCTGGGTGAACTCGTCGAGGTCGGCGTCGGTGAAGTTCGACATCGCGAACACGCCGTGCGCGCCTGCGAAGGCGGCCGCCATGCTCGCCGTGTCCGCGAGATCGGCGCCCATCACCTCGTCGGCGGGGCCGGAGTAGGCAGCGGGGTTGCGGGTGATGGCGCGCACGCGGAAAGCGCCGCGGTCGACGAGGGCACGCACGACTGCGCCCCCCTGGGCGCCGGTGGCGCCGATGACCGCGATGACGGGACGGGTGTCTGACACAGGGATCCTCTCGTGTTGCATATGCAATGGCTATTGCTCGTACAATATATCCACCCGGTGTTGTATACGCAATACTGAGGCTATGGCCGTCCGACAATCTGCACGCACCGCATGGCTCAACCGTCCAGCCGCCGATCGCGAGGCGTGGAACGCGTTCCGCAAGGCGGCGGGCTCCGTCATCGCCGAGGTGGATGCGGCCCTGCAGCAGCACCTCAAGGTGGGCTACACCGACATCGACGCCCTGCTGCAACTATCGGCCGCGGACCAGCAGTGCCTGCGCATGGCGCCGCTGGCGCGTGCAGTGTCGCGAAGCCCGAGTGCGCTCACCCGGCTCGTCGACCGGCTCGAGGAACGCTCACTGGTCGAGCGCCGGCGGAACTCGCCCACCGACGTCACCGTTGAGGTGACGCCGCACGGACTCGCGCTCCTCGACGAAGCGGCGCCGCTGATCCTGTCGGAGGTCGAGCAGCGGTTCTGGTCGCGCCTCACCCTGGCCGAGCGGGACACCCTGAGCACGATCTGCCGCAAGCTCCTGGAGCCGGATTCCCCCAACTGCGAGTAGGCATCTCACCTTTGACGAGGCCTGGACGACTCGCCAGTGATGCTGGTCAGCGCCAGATCACGGAGCACCCTGTCGGGCGGCGACGACAGCATCGACCCCGACGCCGGGCCAGGCGGCCCGGCCCTGCGCTCCGCGATGCGGGACGACCACG
>WLND01000324.1 GCA_009726075.1 Actinomycetota bacterium | reverse complement strand
TCCCGGCCCCGGATCGTCGTCCTCAGCGACGGGGAGGACACGGCAAGCACTCGCAGCCTTGCCTCGGTTGCAGCGGAGGCCAAGAGTGCGGGTGTACCGATCGACGTCGTTGCCCTTCAACCGACGGCCGACCAGCTCACCGCGCTGAAGGCGCTCGCGGGTGCCAGCGGGGGCACGCTTCAGACCGCGACCGCATCGGCTGACTTGCTCAAGGCCTTTCTTGAGGCATCGCGCACCTTTGGTGCCAAGGCCTATCTCACCGCCACCCTGCCGGATGGAGTCGATGGCCAAGCGCAGCAGGTAACGGCCACCCTTGATGTTGCAGGCCTGGAGTTCGAGCAGCAGGCCAAACTTCCCGACAACGCCTCGTTGGCCGCCACCAGCGTAGGCGACACATCCCCGGCTTCGTCGTCGAGCGATCCGTCGTCGCAGGGTGCGGCCGGTGGCGGGTCATCGAGACTGCCGATGCTGCTTGGGCTGCTCGTCTTCGCCTGCATTCTCATCCTCGGTGCCGTGTTCGTGCGGTCGCAGAGTGCCGTGAGGGCTGGCGACCGAGTCAATCAGGTGCTTCGATACCGATCGGCAAGCCACCCGTCGTCGGTCGCGAAGGACGCGGCCAGCTCTCGCGTGCAGGGTCTCAACGATGTGCTGGCGCGTAGTAAGCGCTATCGCAAGACCGAGCAACTGCTCGCAGCTGCTGCCGTCGACCTCACCTCGGGCGGATGGCTGCTCGTGCGGGTAACCGTGACGGTGCTGCTCATCGTGATCATCGGCGTGTTCCTCGGGTCGCTCGTCTTCGGTGTCGTGCTCGGCGGGCTGCTCGGCTGGCTGGGAACCATGGCCTGGATGAACTCCAGGAAGGCGGCGCGCCAGCGGATGTTCGCCGACGACCTTCCGGACTTCCTCATGCTGCTCGCCAGCGGCCTACGTGCCGGCCTGTCGTTCAATCATGCGCTCGAGTCGGCCGCATCGGAGGGCAAGGGCGAGGTCGGACGTCAGATGCGCCGGACGCTTCGGCAGGTACAGGTCGGCATGGCTCTCGACACGGCCCTCATGGGCTGCGCCGATCGGATGGACAACGACGACCTCCGCTGGACGGTCACTGCGCTGTCAATCCAGCAGGAGGTCGGCGGAAACCTGTCGACGATCCTCGACGCCGCTGCCCGCACCATCAGGGCCCGGCACGAACTTCGCAGAGAGGTACGCACGCTGTCTGCTGAGGGACGGCTGTCGGCCTACATCTTGGTGGGCCTGCCGATCGTGGTGTTCTGCTTCCTCGCCATCTTCCGGCCGGAGTACATCTCAAAGCTCTGGCTCGACCCCCTCGGCATTCTCATGCTGAGCGGCCTCATCATCGCAATGTTCGCCGGGTGGATGTGGATGCGCTCGGTAGTGAGGATCAACGTCTGATGAATACATTGATTCTGCCGGTCGTTGCCGGCGCATTCGCCTTCGTCTCCGTCCTGCTGGTGTCTGCGGCGGTCGTCGACTACCAGCGGCGAACCAGCACGCGCCGCTCCCTTGCCATCGTCCTGCGGGTCGGGGCGATCAAGCCCGCGGATGGCGAACTGGTGCGCGGCCATGAGTCCGGCGCCCTCGACGGCCTTGTCACGCCAGTCGCCGAACGCCTGGTGGGCAGACGCAACCGCAAGAAACTGCGAGAGCATCTCGCCTGGGCCGGCAAGCCGACCGCAGACGACCTGCGGGCCGCCATGAACCGCAAGGTCATCTACGCAACGGTGGGCCTGACCCTCGGGTTGCTGTTCGCGGCGCGGACGGGCGGGCTCGCTTGGCTGGCCGTGCCGCTCGGCGCGCTCTCGGGCTACTTCCTGCCCGACCTGCTCGCCTACAACCAGGGACTCAAGCGCACCGAGGAGATTCAACTCGGGCTTCCGGACGCACTCGACCTGCTCGACCTCTGCGTCGAGTCGGGGCTGAGCCTGCAGGCGTCGCTGGCGCGCGTGGCGCAGCACCAGACTGGCCCGGTTGCGGCCGAGTTCGGACGCGTGCTTCACGAGATGCAGCTTGGTCTCTCACGTGCCGACGCCTTCGAGGCACTTGCCCGCCGGACGAAGCAGGAGGACATGCAGCGCTTCGTTGCCGCCGTGCTGCAGGTCGACAAGCTCGGAATCCCGGTCGCCTCGGTACTCAAGGAGCAGGCAGCCGAGATGCGCAAGAAGCGCCAGTCCCGTGCGCGGGAGCAGGCGCAGAAGGTGCCGGTCAAGATCCTCGGGCCGTTGCTGCTGTGCTTCCTTCCGGGCCTGTTCATCATCATTCTCGGCCCAGCCGTGATCACGGTGGCAGATATCTTCCTGCGCAACTAGTTGTTCCTATGGCGTGACAGGCGCCTATGCGGCGAGCAGCCCGGTCGCGGCGATCGTGATCCAAGCACCGGCAAGCATCGACGGCCCGAAGGGCACGTCCGACTTGCGGGTCGCCCGCCCAATCGCCAGCAGCGCGAGCGAGACCGCTGCCGCGATCACGAACCCCGCCGCCGTGCCCCAGAGCACGGCGGCGGGCGATATCCAGCCGAGCACCATCCCCATCGATCCGGCGAGCTTCACGTCGCCCAAGCCCATGCCGGCGGGAGAGATGAGATGCAGGACCAGAAAGACGAGGAGGAGGACGGCGCCGGAGACGACCGCCCGGACGATCGGCTGCCGTGCGCCCTCGGCCATGGCGGCGACGGCGAGCAGTGCCGCGGTGATCGGATAGGCCGACAGGGTCAGCGGGTTCGGCAGGCGCTTGCTCGCGAGGTCGATGACGGCGAGCAGCGACGACAGCGCGGCGAAGTACAGATAGGCGGGCAGGATCCAATCCAGGCCGAATCGCCAGAGGCAGGCGAGCCAGAGGCAAGCCAGGATCAACGTTGCGGTGATCATCATGCGGCGGTCGAAGGGCTCCCCGAACCAGTGCATGCGGGCGACGCTAGCGACGACCAGGCGCGACAGGCCTCACGCCGTGCCGCCGCGCAGCAGTCTGACCGGTCATCACTCGAGGAATGGGCAGTGCCGGCAGCCGTTCGTGCAGCAGGTGCCGCGCCGGGCGTGGCAGGCGGCGGTCATGACGAACAGGCCGGTGGCCGGGTCGAGGTAGCCGCTGTCGCCGCGCTCCATTGCGCTGTCGTGGGCCGCGATGATGGCGGCGTAGTGCGGGTGGTCGGGCGATAGCCGCGTGTCGTGCGGAACGCTGAGCGGCCTCGCGGCGGTCACGGAGCACCTTTCGTCGAGTTTCTGCCTTGCTCGGGGGCTTTGGATCGTAAGGCTGCGCGTTGCTGTCGTGAACCTGCCCGCGCCACCCGGTTTCACGACAGTAACGCGCATGCCCGGTGCCGCGCGCGGGATGCGACCATTGGGCGCCAGCACGGGCCCGCCTACATCGGCTGGGCCCGGTAATCAGAGAACTCGAACCCAGACACGAGGACGGCCCACGATGAGC
>WLND01000323.1 GCA_009726075.1 Actinomycetota bacterium | reverse complement strand
GACCGGGTCATTCCGCGTTGGACAGCCTGGCTGATTCGATGGCCGTCACCGCAGGCGCAGGCGGCCTCCGATGTGGCCGATGCCGTCCGCCTCTGGGACCGTCTGGGCTACCCGCGCAGGGCCAAATGGCTGCACGAGAGCGCGGTGATCATCCGGGATCGGCACGACGGCGCCGTTCCGAGCGCAACTGAGGAGTTGCGCGCCCTCCCTGGGGTCGGCGAGTACACCGCTGCAGCCGTCCGAGCCTTCGCCTTCGGACTGCCGTCCATCGTGCTGGATACCAACGTGCGCCGAGTGCTCGTCCGGGTCGTCCACGGAAGAGCCCAACCCCACCCCCACATCACCGTGGCGGAGCGCGCAGAAGCGGCGACGTTCATCGACCACCCTCATGCCGCCGAGTGGTCCGCTGCCGTGATGGAGCTTGGCGCGCTCATCTGCACGGCGACCCGCCCGCTTTGCGGTGAATGCCCAGTTGCCGACCATTGCGCCTGGCTGGCGGCCGGGCTTCCGAAGAATGCGACGTCCGGGAGAAGGCAGCAACCCTTCGCTGGAAGC
The DNA here is from genome assembly GCA_009726075.1 of Actinomycetota bacterium. Taxonomy (GTDB): domain Bacteria; phylum Actinomycetota; class Actinomycetes; order S36-B12; family S36-B12; genus WLND01. The sequence continues at coordinate 2,894 of WLND01000323.1, read as the reverse complement.
GACCGCCAGGTCAGGGGACGAGTGCTGGCGCTGCTGCGCGAATCGATCGAGCCGGTACCGGCAAGTGCCCTCGAGGCCCTCTGGGATGACTCCGAGCAGCGCCAGCGGGCCCTGTCGAGCCTGCTGGTGGACGGCCTCGTCGATGAGAGCCCAGTGGGGGATTTCAGCCTCAAGGGCACCCGTTCGGCCGAGGGAGCGAAGCACTAAGCCGCCAGCCCATCCCCTGTTTGTCCAACCCCATGGGAGAAACGGCAAAGAAGGGCTGCGATCAGCCCAAATTCCACGGTTTGTCCCAGGAGGTGGGACAAACGGCAAATACGAGACGAAATCGCGCTTGAATCTGCAATCTGTCCCAGGAGGTGGGACAAACGGGTAACGGAGGGGGTTAGCTGAGGCCTGCTGAGGTGTCTCTCGGCAGGGCCTGCAGGTCCGAGGCGCGAACCACCGACCGGTCGGCCAACGGCGAGTCGAGCACCACGTCGATCCACATCTGCTCTGCTGACGAGCTGACCGGCTGACAGACGGAGTTGCGCGGCGTCGTGCGCGTGGCCCGAACCTCGATTCGCGACCCGACCTCCGAGCCCTCGAGCGTGAGGTCGTCGCTTCGGCAGATGCCCTCGGGCGGCAACGCCACCGCCACCTGGATCACCAGGTCGGTCGTGGTCGGGCGATACGCAACCGTCTGCATCTCATCGGTCACGAGTCCAAGGCTCCGCATCGGGCCGGATGCCGAAAACACGCCGAGCGCCAGCACGACACATCCGGCCACGACCACTGCGGCAAGCAGCAGCCACACCAACCGAGGCAGCCGGCGACGCGGGCCGTCGAACTCTCGAAGTCCCGGGATCAGGGGGCCATTGATCACCGGAGGTCGCCTCCCCCAGAGACCATCTAGCTGACGGTCTCGACCGGCGGCATGTCAGGCAGCGTCGCCTTCGGGGTCGCCGTGAAGGTGAACTCTCGCTCGGCGCCCTCACCAGCCACGTCGACCACGACGATGCACCCCGGATTGAGGTCACCGAAGAGCATCTTCTCGCTGAGCGAATCCTCGATATCGCGCTGAATCACCCGGCGAAGCGGACGGGCACCGAGCGAAGGATCGTAGCCGCGCTCTGCGAGCAGGGCCTTGGCCGCCGTTGTCAGCTCGAGGGCCATGTCCTTCTCCTCGAGTCGCAGTTCGAGGGCGGCGATCATCAGGTCGACGATCTGGACGATCTCGGCCTCGCTCAACTGGTGGAACACGATGACGTCATCGATGCGGTTGAGGAACTCGGGGCGGAAGTGCTGCTTGAGCTCCTGCTGCACCTTTGCCTTCATCTGCTCGTAGGCGCTCTCGCCATCGTTCTCAGGGGCGAACCCGAGCATGACGCCCTTGGAGACGTCGCGGCTGCCGAGGTTGGTGGTCATGATGATGACGGTGTTCTTGAAGTCGACGACCCGACCCTGCGCATCGGTGAGGCGACCCTCTTCGAGCACCTGGAGCAGCGAGTTGAAGATATCGGGGTGCGCCTTCTCGACCTCGTCGAACAGCACGACGGAGAAGGGCTTACGGCGCACCTTCTCGGTCAGCTGGCCGCCCTCCTCGTAGCCGACGTATCCCGGGGGCGAGCCGAACAGCCGCGAGGCCGTGTGCCGCTCCGAGTACTCGCTCATGTCGAGGGCGATGAGCGCATTCTCGTCGCCGAAGAGGAACTCGGCGAGGGTCTTGCTCAGCTCGGTCTTTCCCACGCCGGAGGGCCCGGCAAAGATGAAGGAGCCGGAAGGACGCTTGGGGTCCTTGAGGCCCGCGCGGGTGCGGCGGATCGACTTCGACAGCGCCTTGATCGCCTGCTCCTGGCCGATGACCCGACGGTGCAGTTCATCCTCCATGCGCAGCAGGCGGGCGATGTCGTCCTCGGTGAGGTCGGTCACCGGAATGCCGGTCATGAGTGCGAGGACCTCGCCGATCAGGTGGGCATCGACCTCGGCAACGACGTCGAGGTCGCCGGCCTTCCACTCGCGCTCACGCTGGGCCTTCTCGCCGAGCAGCTGCTTCTCGGTGTCGCGCAGGGCGGCCGCCTTCTCGAAGTCCTGCGCATCGATCGCGGACTCCTTCTCCTTGCGGGTGTTCGCGATGCGGTCGTCGAACTCGCGAAGGTCCGGCGGCGCGGTCATGCGGCGGATGCGCAGGCGTGAGCCGGCCTCGTCGATGAGGTCGATGGCCTTGTCGGGCAGCTGCCGGTCGGAGATGTAGCGGTCAGACAGGCGTGCCGCCGCCTCAAGGGCGCCATCGGTGATCGAGACCCGGTGGTGCGACTCGTAGCGATCGCGCAGGCCCTTGAGGATCTCGACGGTGTGGGGCACGTCGGGTGCCTGGACCTGCACCGGGGCGAACCGGCGCTCGAGTGCGGCGTCCTTCTCGATGTGCTTGCGGTACTCGTCCAGGGTGGTGGCGCCGATGGTCTGCAGCTCGCCGCGGGCGAGCATCGGCTTCAGGATGCTCGCAGCGTCAATGGCGCCCTCGGCAGCGCCGGCGCCGACGAGGGTGTGGAGCTCGTCGATGAACAGGACGATGTCGCCACGGGTGCGGATCTCCTTGAGCACCTTCTTCAGGCGCTCCTCGAAGTCACCGCGGTAGCGGCTGCCTGCCACGAGGGCACCAAGGTCAAGGGAATAGATCTGCTTGTCCTTGAGGGTCTCGGGGACGTCGCCCTTCACGATGTTCTGGGCCAGGCCCTCGACGATGGCGGTCTTGCCGACGCCAGGCTCGCCGATGAGCACCGGGTTGTTCTTCGTGCGGCGCGAGAGCACCTGCATGACCCGCTCAATCTCCTTCTCGCGGCCGATCACCGGGTCGAGCTTGCCCTCGCGGGCCGCTGCGGTGAGGTTGCGTCCGAATTGATCGAGAACGAGGG
>WLND01000322.1 GCA_009726075.1 Actinomycetota bacterium | reverse complement strand
TGGATGCAGTCAGGCATCGATGCGGTCCCTGTCGAGACCAGAAGCACCATCGACAATAAATTCCTTGCGAGGCGCGACGTCGTTGCCCATGAGCAGATCGAAGACCGTCCGGGCAGCTTCGGCGTCGTTCATGGTGATGCGGCGCAGGGTGCGGTGTGCTGGATCCATCGTGGTCTCGCGCAGCTGCGAGGCGTCCATTTCGCCGAGGCCCTTGTACCGCTGGACGGGGTCCTTCACCTTCTTGTCGCGCCGGCGCGCGTCGGCGAGAACTGCCTTCATCTCTGCATCAGAGTAGGTGTAAATGACGTCGTTCGCCTTGCTCCCGGCGTTTATGATCTCAACCCGATGGAGCGGCGGCACGGCAGCAAAGACCCGACCCGCGTCAAGCAAAGGTCGAAGGTATGAGTGGATCAGCGTGAGGAGCAGGCATCTGATGTGCGCGCCGTCGACGTCGGCGTCTGACATCAGGATTACCTTGCCGTACCGCGCCTGCTCGATGTCGAACGAGCGACCCGATCCTGCTCCGATCACCTGGATGATCGAGGCGCATTCGGTGTTCTTCAGCATGTCGGAGAGCGACGACTTCTGGACATTCAAGATCTTGCCCCGGATGGGCAGAAGTGCCTGATAGTCGGAGCTCCGCGCTGTCTTCGCGGTGCCGAGCGCGCTGTCGCCCTCGACGATGAACAGTTCGCTGCGCGCTACTTCGTCGCTGCGGCAATCAACCAACTTCGCCGGGAGCGCGGACGACTCCAGCGCAGTCTTTCGCCGCTGGGTGTCCCGGTGGGCGCGAGCCGACACGCGGGCCCTCATGGCATTGGCGGCCTTCTCCAGGACGGCCTTCGCCGCCGCCTTGTCACCGCGCGGCGGGGAGGTGAACCAGGCAGCCAATTCCTTCGCGACCACATTGCCCACGACCCTGGAGGCCGCCGGAGTACCGAGGATCTCCTTCGTCTGCCCCTCGAACTGCGGCTCGGCGAGGCGGATCGTCACGACCGCGGTCAGGCCCTCGAGGCAGTCGTCCTTGGCGATGTTGTCCTCGCTCGCGCGCAGAACCTTCGCGCTTCGCAGCTGATCGTTGAGGACCTTCAGCAGCGAGCGCTCGAACCCGGCCACGTGCGTGCCGCCCTTGGGCGTCGCGATGACGTTCACGAACGAGCGGACGTTGCTGTCGTATCCGCTGTCCCATCGCATGGCGATATCGACGCCGAGCTCGCGCTCGACCTCCTCCGGGGTCATGTGGCCCTTGTCGTCGAGCACCGGAACGGTTTCGTGGAAATGCCCTGTTCCCTGGAGCCGGATGACGGAGGACACCGGCTCCCCCGCAGAAATCGACTCGACGTACTCGCTGATGCCCCCCTTGTGCTGGAAGGTCTCCTCATAGATGTCGTCGGGATTGCGTACGTCATCTATCGAGATGGTCAGCCCGGGGACCAGGAACGTGCTCTGAAGTGCGCGCTCCCGCAGCGCCTCGCGGTCGTAGGCAGCATCCTTGGTGAAGACCTGCTTGTCGGCCCACCAGCGGACACGAGTGCCGGTTCGCGTGCGGGGGCACGTGCCACCCACCCTGAGACCACTCTTACGGGAGAAATCGGCAGTGTCATCGGCGCCGTCGAACTCGCCGGGCACGCCACGTCGGAACGACATCTGGTGGATCTTGCCGCCCCGGTCGACTTCGACATCAAGACGGGACGACAGTGCGTTGACCACTGAGGCCCCGACGCCGTGGAGCCCGCCCGAGGCGTTGTACGAGCCGGTCCCGAACTTGCCGCCGGCGTGGAGTTTGGTCAGGACGACCTCGACGCCGGTCAGTTTCGTCTTCGTCTCGATGTCGACAGGGATCCCGCGCCCGTTATCGCTGACTTCTGCCGAGCCGTCAGGATTCAGCCGGATTCCGATCTTGGTGCAGTGGCCGCCGAGCGCCTCATCGACCGCGTTGTCGACGATCTCCCACAGGCAGTGCATGAGCCCTCGCCCGTCATTCGAGCCGATATACATGCCGGGACGCTTGCGAACCGCCTCGAGCCCTTCGAGGACCGCAAGGTTCTTCGCGGAGTAGCTTTCGGCCCCGGGCTTCTTCACACGAGCGGACGGAGAGGGGGTAGCGGCCATGCGGTCAACCTATCCATCACCCCTGACGAACCGGCCATCCCCCGAACCGTGTCTCGCACCCTGTGAGACCCCTCACACCGGTGCGTTCGCTTTAGGTGAACCTGTCCGATGTTGCGGTACGGGAACACTTCGGGGGTGCAAGACTGTTACTGCACACAGGGGAGACCACAAGGTCGACCCACATCGAAAGCGGAGGTGCTGCAGTCCATGACCACCACGATGACTGCACCGGCATTGAGTTCAACCGACCGGTGTGACCGCTGCGCCGCTCAGGCCTACGTGCGAGTCGTGCTCCCAGGCGGGGTCGACCTGCTCTTCTGCGGCCACCACTGGAGCCGACACGAGGACGTTCTCCGGCCAAAGGCCGTCGAGGTCGTCGATGAGACCCACCGCCTCACCGCGGTATCGACCACCGACAACCGCTAGGCGAGCCTGTCGCCCCATGCCCCTCGTCAAATCGGCAGCGTCCGAGCACATCACCACGCTCACCTTGGACAGCAGCGAGCGCAGAAATGCACTGAGCTCTGCGCTGCTGGCCGAGCTTATCGCGGCGATTACCACGGCTGAGTCAGACGGCACCCGCGTCATGATCATCCGTGCCGAGCCCGGAGTCGGTACCTGGTCCGCAGGCCACGACATCACCGAGCTGCCGTCCGACGGCTCTGATCCACTGGCCTGGACCAACCCACTCGAGTTCCTCTTTCGCACGATCCGCGCCACCCGCTTTCCGGTGATCGCGGCGGTCGAAGGCGGCGTCTGGGGCGGCGCCTGCGACCTCGTGCTCACCTGCGATCTCGTCGTGGCCATGCGCACCGCTACCTTCGCCATCACCCCGGCCAGACTCGGCGTTCCCTACAACACTGCCGGGGTCGCTCACTTCGTCAGCTCGCTCCCGCTCAACCTGGCCAAGGAGATGTTCTTCACGGCCAACCCGATGACCGCTGAGCAGCTCTCCCACCACGGCATCGTCAACCGACTCGTCTCAGACGAAACCGAACTCACGAGCGAAGCACACACCCTGGCAGCGCGCATCGCCGCCCTCGCTCCCTTGGCTATCGGGGCGATCAAGGCCGAGATGAGCGCACTGACCGATGCTTCTCCGCTGACCAGCGACACCTTCGAACACCTCACCAGCCTTCGGCGCCTGGCCTGGCGCAGCGATGACTACCGCGAGGGCATTGCTGCATTCACCGAGCGACGCAACCCCCTCTTCACCGGGGCCTAGGAGCACCGGCACCACACCTGCCGTGCCACCATAATCCCATGGCCGTGATTCCCAAGGGTGCTCAGGAACTCAGCTACGAGGACGCCCTGCGCTACCACCGCTCCTGGACAAGCGAGGACCGGAATCGGGT
>WLND01000321.1 GCA_009726075.1 Actinomycetota bacterium | reverse complement strand
CGCACGGGCAGCAGTACATCTCGGTCGACCGCGAGCTCATGCTCTCCTACAAGGAGTCGGTCACTGGGCAAATCCTGCATGAGGGCATCAACGAGGCCGGCTCGGTCGCATCCTTCACCGCCGTCGGCACGTCCTACGCAACGCAGGGCGAGCCGATGATCCCCGTCTACATCTTCTACTCGATGTTCGGGTTCCAGCGGACGGGCGATGCCTTCTGGGCGGCAATGGACCAGATGGCCCGGGGCTTCGTGCTCGGCGCCACCGCCGGCCGCACGACCCTCAACGGCGAGGGCCTGCAGCATGAGGACGGCCATTCGCTGCTCCTGGCCTCGACCAATCCCGGCGTCGTCGCCTACGACCCCGCCTACGGGTACGAGCTCGGCCACATCGTCAAGGACGGCCTGCGCCGGATGTACGGCGACGAGCCCGAGAACATCTACTACTACCTCACCATCTACAACGAGCCATATCCGCAGCCGGCCGAACCCGACGATGTCGACGTGCAGGGCATCCTGCGCGGCATGCACCTCATCAACGAGGGCGGCGGCGAGGGTCCGCGCGCGCAGCTGCTCGCCAGCGGCGTCGGGGTCAACTGGGCGCTTCGGGCGCAGCAGCTGCTCCGCGACGACTGGGGGGTCGAGTCCGATGTGTGGTCGGTGACCTCCTGGAACGAGCTGCGCCGCGACGGCCTCGAGGCCGATCGCCACAACCTGCTCAACCCCGACGACGAACCCCGCATCGCCTACGTGACCGAGCGCCTGGCCGGCCGCACCGGCCCCGTGGTCGCGGTCTCGGACTGGATGCGGGCGGTGCAGGACCAGATCAGCGAATGGGTGCCTGAGGACTTCGTCTCGCTTGGCACCGATGGGTGGGGACTGTCCGACACCCGCGGCGCCCTGCGTCGGCACTTCCTGGTCGACGCAGAGTCGATCACCGTTCAGGCACTGACGGTGCTCGCAAAGCGCGGGGAGTTCGATCGCAGCCTGCTCGCCGGGGCAATCGAGCGCTACCAGCTCGGCAATCCGGCCGCCGCCGATGCTGGCAACACCGAGGGCTCAGGCTAGGAGCGCACGTGCCGAAGAACGATCCGAAGCGGTTCCTGGCCTACCTGAAGGCCGAGCGCAACGCGGCTCTGCTCTACCGGTCGCTCGCCGACACCGTCGAGGGCGAGCGCCGCGACGCCCTCCTTGAGCTCGCCGAGATCGAGGAGAACCACGCGGAGCATTGGGTGGCAAAGCTCGTCGAGTACGGCATCGACGTTCCTGCGGCACCCACCTCTCTCGATGCCGGCGACGCATCGCTCCTTGCCCGCGCGCGATCCTTCGGCATCGACGGCGTGCTGTCGAACCTCGAGCAGACCGAGCGAGATGCCGAGGGCATGTACGACGACGAACCTGAGGCGCTGCCTTCCATGTCTGCCGACGAGCGCGACCATGCCGCGACCTTCAGGCAGATGGGCAGCCACCCGGTCGTCGATCCGGCACCGTCGCGCCCGTCGCCGTCGAGGGCTTCCGACTCGAATCCGACGTCACCAGCGATGACCGGCGAGACCTGGCACCGCGGCGATCGCTCTGGATCCATGCGAGCCGCGGTCTTCGGGGTCAGCGACGGGCTCGTGTCGAATACCGCCCTGGTCATGGGCTTTGCGGGCGCAGCACCGAACAACAGCACGATCCTGTTCGCCGGGCTCGCCGGCCTGCTGGCGGGGGCCTTCTCGATGGCAGCGGGTGAATACGTGAGCGTTGCCAGCCAGCGCGACCTGTTCCGGCGAGAGATCAACATGGAGGCCAGCGAGCTGCGCGATAAGCCCCAGGAGGAGCAGAAGGAACTCGAGCTCATCTACCGCGCCAAGGGGCTCAGCCGCGAGCAGGCAGCCATTGTCGCGGCGCAGATCATGTCCGACCCGAAGACCGCCCTCGACACCCTCGCCCGCGAGGAGCTCGGGCTGGATCCGGACGAGCTGGGCAATCCGGTGAAGGTCGCGATCTCGAGCTTCATCGCCTTCGCCATCGGGGCATGCGTGGTCGTGGTTCCGTACCTCTTCTTCACGGGCCCGGGCGCCAGCACGGCGACACCGCTCATCCTGGCCGTCAGCCTCGCGCTGCTCGCGATGATCGCGGTCGGTGGCGTCGTTGGACGCCTCTCAGGGCGCGGCGTGGTCTTCTGCGCGCTGCGGCAACTTGCCTGGGGCGTCGGCGCCGCAGCCGTCACGTTTGGCGTCGGACGGATCATCGGCGTGAGCGTCGGCTAGCAGGTGGCCGACCTGCGCTCCCCCCGGCTGCCCCAGTCGCCCGCTGCCCTGAGCACGGCCGCGACTCGGCTCATGGAGGAGGGCCTGCCCTGGTATCGCGAGCTCGGTGCCCAGGAGCGCAGCTGGGTGGGCCTGGTGGCTCAGGCCGGCATCAACGCCTTTGTCACGTGGTACAACGCGCCGACCAGCAGACGGGCATTCACCGAGGACGTCTTCGGCGCGGCACCACGCGAGTTGGCCCGGATCCTGTCGCTCGAGCAGACCGTTGCCCTGGTGCGGACCACCATCGCGGTGGTCGAGTCAGCGATCGAGGAGCTCTCCGAGCCCGCCGATCGCCCGGCCCTGCGGGAGGCGATCCTGCTCTACTCGCGAGAGATTGCGTTCTCGGCAGCAGAGGTCTACGCGCGAGCAGCCGAGGCCCGAGGCGCCTGGGACGCCCGCCTCGAGGCCCTCATCGTCGAGGCCCTCCAGCGCGACGACCTCGACGAAGCGGTGCTCGGACGCGCCGCGGCCCTCGGATGGACAGGCAACGACGGCATCGTCGTGGTGGCTGGGGCCGCCCCGGCCGGGGATCCCGAGGGCGCCCTGGAGGTGATGAGGCGGGCGGCGGCCAACCATGGCCTCGACCTGCTCACCGGGATCCATGGAACGACCGTGCTCGCGCTGATCGGCAGGGTCACCGACCCGGCCCGGGCGGCACGCGTGCTCAGTGCCCACTTCGGCGACGGCGCCGTTGTTCACAGCACGCTGGCGGCCTCATTCGCGCAGGTGCCCGATGCCACCCGCGCGACCCTTCAGGGGCTGCGAGCCGCACCGGCATGGGTCGATGCCCCGCGCCCGGTGAGCACCGAGGATCTCCTGCCCGAGCGCGTGCTCGCCGGTGACGAGCATGCAGCGAGTCAACTCGTCGAGCAGGTGTACCGGCAGCTGGTCGGCGAGCCGGCCCTGCTGCAGACCGCCTCGGTGTTTCTCGAGCAGACCCCATCGCTCGAAGCCACGGCGCGGATCCTGTTCATCCATCCGAATACCGTGCGGTATCGGCTCAAGCGGATCGCCGAGCTGACCGGGTGGAGTGCGACCGATCCCCGCGGCTCATACGCCCTGCGCCTCGGCCTCACCCTCGGCCGCCTATCCACCCAACCAACCTAACCAAGCCGAACCACCCCGAACCGAGCCACATCTCGTCCTGTCGCCCTCCCCCCTCCGCCCTTCCCCCCCTCCGCCCTTCCGCCGG